>NZ_JBGULU010000093.1:0-49297 GCF_045116495.1 Methanobrevibacter sp.
ATAATAACATGGGAGGATTATAATGGATATTGTAGCGATAATGGGATCTCCAAGAAAACATGCAAATACGGACATGTTACTTGATGAAATGATTCGTGGAGCCGAAGAAAACGGCCATAATATAATTAAACATTATATTGGTGATTTGGACGTTCATGCATGCAGAGGTTGTGGTGTGTGCATGAGTGGAAAAGACTGTGTTTTTAAGGATGACGGTTTGACAGTAACTCATCAGATTGCAGAATCCGAAGGATTAATTGTTTCAACCCCAATATATTTTGGTCAGATGACTGGTGATTTGAAAGTATTGCTGGATAGAATGTACGGCATAACTCATAATCCGTTAATTCCATTAACAGGTAAAGTTGCATTGATTTTTACTCATTTGGGGCGTGAAGGTTATTATGATTCATATATTGAACTTACAAAAATACAACCGTTCCAAATGAATATGCATTATCAGATATTGGATGTTTTGGATGTTGGAAGCTTGGGTGATGTTCGAAATCAGCCGAATAAGCTAATTGAAGCTTATGAAATTGGTAAAAAATTTTAATGGTATTCATTGAATTAATTTATCTGATTGAATGCAAAATTGATCTTATAATCAAAATCAAGCAAACAATACTAATTGCAATAGGATGGCCTAAAAATCCAATAATAAATCCTATAATTAGAAATATTAGTGGAATGATTATCGCATTTTTCAAATCCAAAACACTAGGCAGGTATTCGTTATCGGCATTAATTTTTATTAAATATCTGCTCATGATAAATAAAATAATATAGATTAAAATGAAATCCAAACCATATAAAGATTCACTTAATAGGGAATTTGGATTATTTGCAACAAAAATTGTTAAATAGGGAATTAGTGAGATTACAAACATTAAAAAAATGTTTAACCAAATAATTTTTGAATCAATTTTTTCTACATGAGCATATATCAGATGATGGTATTGCCAGAGATTTGCACAAACCAGAAAACTAACTAAATAAGTGAAATATGAAATCTTTAAAGCAGATATTCCTGCAAGGGTCGCAGTTTCAGGTTGAGGTAACTCCAGTACTAAAACAGTTACTATAATTGCTATTATGGCATCATAAAATGCTTCTAATCTATTTGTTTCCAAAAAAGTTTCTTGCCCATATTTTATTATTTGAATTATATTACTATACATGTAGTGTTTTCGAATAGTTAATGAATTTATTGTTAAATGGATTAAAAATAGTAAAAAGTAGTATATGTTTTTAGAATTTTTCTAAAATTCTGGCATACACTGCTTTTAATTCATCATCTGATTTTTCATATATTCTTTTTAGAATTAATTCAGGGGTACTTTTTGCAAGGAAATTCATTTTAGGTGTTCTATCAACAATTAAATTATAATTTTCGTCCAATCCTTTAGCTTCAATACCATCTACTCTGATATCAGTGTAATTCATTAGTTCTCGTGCCATATGGGTCACAATCACTCCATAAGAATTGGATTCTTTTATCATATCAATAAATGTGGATATGATTTTAACTGCTGCATCAAGTTCGGTTATTCCTTCAAGTTCATCTAGTAATACTAACTTTTCACTATTGGTGGTGACGATTGGTATGAACACATTCAAAAACGATTCAAATGCACCAGCATCTAGTGACCGTTTTTTGGAGAAGTGATAAATTTCATCAAATAATTTTATTTCAGCACTATCTGCACTTACCGGAAGTCCCATTTGTGCCATTATGGATATTTGTGTTAGTGTTTCCAGAAGTGTGGTTTTTCCTCCACTGTTTGCTCCGGTTAAAAGTGCAATGTTTTCATCTTGTGTTAACTGATAATCGACAGCTTGAATATAATCCTTATCTTTTTTAAGTGCCAGTTCCAGATGCAATGCTCCATTCAATTTTATTTCGTCGCCGAATTCAGGTCTGCACAAATCGTATTCATATGCGAAGCTTCCCAAACTGAATTCATAGTCGAATTTTATTGCATCTTCAACTTCTTCGACAGCTCTTTTTTTAATGGAGTTTAGTTGAATTGCAGCACTCTTTTTAATATCAAAAATATCGTTTTCCTTTTTGGATGACTGTTCTAGGGTTACTCGTTGGATTTCTGTTTCGTCAATTGTGATTGGATATGTCCTGAGATATGGGTCAAAACTCATTCCGGTTTTTTCACGGATGATGTCCTTGCGTTTATTTATAATTTCGTCAAATATTTTACTAATCTTTGGAGGGAAGTTATTGTTTAATAGGTTGAGTATTTCATCTCCTTCAAGATCAATATTTTTTATAGATTTTTCTAATTCTTCATCCATCTCATCTTTTAGAGAAAGGACAAGGTCTTCAATATCAACTTCCCTTTTATCGATGATATTTAATTCATCAATGATGGGGATGATGTCTCCAAGTACACTTTCCTTATTTCTGATTTTCTGGATTTCATGAACTCTTGTAAACAGATCCTTATTTTGAATAAAGAAATTAATTATTTTTTCCGGAACAATTTCATAGTCATTTTCTTCAATGTTAATCATTACAAGATTTGGCATTCCGTCAAAATCAAGAACTCCCTGCGAATAAACATAAAATACCAAATCGTAATTCATCATTTCTTCCTGAAGCAATGGGGAATCACTTGCAGTAATGATTGGATAATATTGGTTCAGACCCAGGTCTGTGAGGTAAGCGTTATCCTCTTCACGCTCAACCAGAATGGCTTTACTTGGATCATATTCGGGTTTGGCCTCTTCAACTTCTTTTAAATTTCTCATTAAGCCTCTTAATTTGATTATTGGGAGTTGTGATACGTGATCTTTAGCATTCATTACAAAATCGAGTTGGGAATTAATTTTATCAATATCTTTGGTTGGAGAAAGTAATAGGATTCTGTTTTTTGAGTAGGTTGTATTTGAATAGGATAATATTTTGTTTATGATGTCTTCATAAAGCTCCATAGCCCTGTCGCTTTTTATAAACTCATAAGTGGGCATATTTAACAATTGGTTCATTATTTCAATTGCTTTTCGTTGACTTATCCCCTCGATATTAGCTATTTTTTCAACATCGACATTATCAACTATTTTTTGGAGTTCTTCTTCGCCTCCAACACTATTTAATATTTTTTCAGAGATTTTATCTCCTATTCCTTTTATATTTTGCAATGTAATTCTTTCCCCTTGCATTTTTACCAAACCCCTTTTGTAATATAATTTAGTATTTAAGTATATATTCAATATTTGCCGAGAGCATTTGATGAGTATTATTGATAGTTTCCCAAGGTATTTTTGGGACTGTATTTTAACAATTCTTTTTTGCTGATTTTTCCATTTAATGCGGATTTATAAACATCAATTATTTTATAATGGTTTTCATCTTTATAACGACCGTCTATTGCGAAATTGCAAAAGCCAATATTTTTAAGATGGTTGATTTCTTCAAGCAGTGAAAGTTCGCTGTCATTAAAGATGATTATCTCCTCATCGGATATGCTTTTATGAATCGGGTACTTTCTGTTTTTTCTATCAATAAGATAATTTTCATAATTTTTCTTAAGTTCATTTCCATATAACAGCAGATACCTGCTTTTCATTAGCTCAACTGACCCCTGCACCAGCAATTCTAACTTATCTGGAGTTTCACAATTTGCAATAATGTCTTCATAATCTTTTTTGGTAAGTTCGGGTGATACTGTTAGGATTTTATAGTTTTTAAGGCTTTTTATTGTTTCAGTGTTGGTAATATTCATGGAATATGGCCCGTATTCTCCATTGAATGAGTTGGCCATGATTGGGATGTTATAATGCATTTTATTTAAGATTCCTCTGACTTTATTTAGCAGTTTAATTAGCTTGTCATGAGCAATATCCGGCCATTTCCAGATTAATTCATAATCTTTGGTGTAGGATATTTCACATGCTGTTTTTAAAAAGTTAATCATGTAATTCAGATTCGGATTTCCGTTAAATGCCATGTCCAAATCATCATTGTCATTTGGAATTTCCAAATAGACTCTTTCGACTCCGATAATATTTTTTAAGTCATTTAAATTATTTGTATAATAAGATATATTTGCTTCTGTGGTGCCGTTAATGTTAATGTTGTTTTTTAGGCTTATTTTTTTAGTTTCATGTTTGTATAAATTATTGATTTCGTTTTCCAATGTTTTAAATAAGTTTCTTCTTAGCTCATTAATCTTGCTTATTGGAATAAACAGTGTCCCGTCATAGTTAACGTTAATTTGTACAATTTCGTAGGGATAATTATCAGTTTTTGAAAGCTGATTTTTAACGGTATCTGCACTGACTGCCTTTTTAAGGGGCTTTTCAAATGGAGTGTTTCCCCTCACTTCACATTTGACCTCTTTTTTATTGGCCAAAGTTAATTTCCCCTTAAGAATTGGGAAGTTATTTTTAATTGAAAATGTTAGTGTCAGTTTGGATTTGACAAAACTGGTTGCCTTGTTTTCAATTTCTTTGACTTTTTTAGTTAGTTTATTTCTTTTGGTCAGATATACGTCTGATTCATTTAAATTAAAATCACTTTTTTTGTTTTGCCATACTTTTTTAACAATCAGAACTCTGTCTTTCCTGTTCAAGTCTTTAATTTCTTTATTTTTACCTTTCTTAAAGTGATTTAGAGTTGTTATTGTTGGATTCTGAGATATTTCAAAACCGTAATCATTGCTGTTTTTAACAATTAAAAGTCCATCTCCTTTTTCAGGAATGTTTTTAAGAGAATTGTCCAATCTGATTGCAATTCTGTTTTTATGCGAATCAATGACACGCCCTATTTTCAATCCGATATGGCCCGCTCTCAGGCTTCTTTTGGATTGGTGGCTGAATTGGCCTTCACTAAATCCCCTATTGAAAACCAGATTTATTTCTTCACTTCTTATTTCTTTCCCGCTCTTTAATTTGTTCAGTGCTTTGCGGTAACTGCTTATCACAATGGCCAAATACTCTTTGCTTCTCATTCTGCCTTCAATTTTAATGCAGGATATATTCATCTCTGCAATTTCTTTCAATTGGTTATAAAGGCTTAAATCGCACGGGGAAAGGTAATAGTCTTCTCTTTTTATACCTTGGATTTTATATTTCTGACGGCATGGCTGGGCACAGGTGCCTCTATTTCCACTTCGTCCGCCTTTAAAACTACTCATAAGGCATTGGCCAGAATAACAATAGCATAGTGCCCCATGTGCAAATATTTCAAGCTCCATATTTGTTTTCAGCTGTTCGATTTCTTCCTTTCGCATTTCACGTGGAAGAACAATTCTTTTAATTCCTTTGCTTTCAATATAATTTATTTTAAGCTGGTTTTCAGCAGTCATTTGTGTTGATGCATGTATTTTTAGTTTGGGCAGATGAGTGTTTATCAGCTCCACCAGTCCCAAGTCCTGGACTAAAATCGCATCCACGCCGATTGCATATAACTGGGATGCGTAATTTATCACGTCTTCCAGTTCGTCCTGTTTAATTAAGGTATTGACAGTAACGTAAACCTTGACATTATGGAGGTGCGCCATGTTTACTGCTTCGTTAATCTCATCCAGTGTAAAGTTTTCGGCATATTTGCGGGCACCGTAATCTTTCCCTGACAAATAAACGGAACTGGCTCCGGCATTAATTGCTACTTTTAAATGGTCCATTGATCCGACAGGTGCTAGTAGTTCAGGAATTCTCATTATTTGTCCTCGTGTAATCTGCCTTCAATGAAATTGCCTTTGTTAATGTAGGATTGTGAGAAATCCATGATTTGGTATTTGTATTTTGTCAGCTCTTCATCATCCTTATTTTGAAGGCTTTCGGTGTAAATTGATAAAATCTGTGATGTGTATTTTTCATTGGAATATCTGCAATCAAGAATCAATGAATCAAGACCCAATTCTTTGATGTTATTCATCTCTTCAATTAGGCATAAGCAATCCTTGTTGATGATATGGCTTTGTTTGTTGTAGTCGAAAAAGATTTTATATTTGAATTTTTTCCGTTTTTTGTCTTCCAAGGTTGCATAATCCGCATCATTTGAAATAATAAAGTCTTTTCCATCATTCAGGTTAGTGAAATCATCCTTACTCACAATTACTTCCAGATTTCCATTGACAATCATCTCCAAATCAATGTTTCGGTCATGGTTTCTTTTTACCAATTCCTTTATTTCTGCACCTGAAAGCTCTGATGATAGGATTAATGATTTGAATCCTGATGCATTTAAATTTCTAACACAAAAGCTATTCCAAACATTCAAATTATGATTTCCATAAATTGCACAGTCGAATATTTCATTCATTGCCGGAAAATCGCCCATTACTGAAACTATTATTCCTTCATTTTCCAGATCTTTAATTATTTGATTGCATTTGATGGCTTCCTCTTCTGAGATGAATGAAGACAATACCCAAACGAATTCTGTTGGAGCCGCCATTAAACTTCCTTTTTTCAGGGTTTCCTTTATGTTTTCAAAGTAGTCATCAGGATTGTTGTAGTGGCAATTTCCATCAAAATAAATCCTTTTCAAATCAAATCCTGAAGCCGCTTTTATTTGTGACAAATCATCAATAAATATGGATAATTTAGGTTTTTTCTTTTTGATTTTACCTTTATCCGCTTCATAATCTTCAAAGAATTTGGTTAAGTTTTTACGGACTGCTTTCACAGATTTTTTAGTAGGGGTGTAATGATTCTGTAGCATTTCTGTAGCAGTATCCAGGATTTCACGCCTAATCTGGTTAATTTCACGAATTGGAATGAAAATGTCCTGAGGCATGTTGTTGAATTTGATGTTTTCAATGTAAAATGGTGTGCCTCCGGTTTTATTAAGCTGTTGGGATATGGTTTCTTCAGTCACAGGCTTATTTTTAGCCTTTTCAAATTTGTCTAATGTTTTGTGTCTGAAATTAATTAACTCATCATCAAGGTAAAATTCAACTTTGGTAAAGAGGTTCAGATTTTCATCCCATGTCAATGATAAGCTGATTGGAACATTATTTTTTATGGTTTCTTTTTCAAATTGCTTTAAATAATCATGAGTGGATTTGGAATAGCTGATGAATACTTCAGTTCCGACTTTAACAAGGCGTGTGGTGTCTATAATGATTTCATTTTCATCCTGTTTTATGATGTTTTCCAGATAAATTCCTTTGATTTTGCCGTTGTATTTAAATGCAATTCCATCTCCAGGTTCTAAGATGACCGGAATTTCTTTGTTTTTAATCTCAATTGTGACTTTGGTGTCTTCAATGTTTGTGATGTCTCCGATGTAGAGTCCTTCATGGCCAGAATGGCCTCTTCCCATAACGTCTCCGGGTTTATCTCCCATGATGTATCCGTCGGTGAATTGTCTGTTGAAAACAAGGTGCAGGTCTTTTTTATAATCTCCAGGTTTTCCGTCAATAAGATTTCTGTAACTGTTTACTATGGTTCCTATATAGTCTCCAGATTTCATTCTGCCTTCAAGCTTGAGGGATTTCACTCCTGCATCTGCAATTTCATCCAAATGGTTGTAGGTTGCAAGGTCATGTGTTGACAGAAGATAACCGTTACCTATATTGTATCCTCTGTACTTTAAGCGATATTCTCTTCTGCATGGTTGTGCACAAGCTCCTCTGTTGCCGCTTCTTCCACTGTTATATGAGGACATATAACATTTTCCGCTGACACAGTAGCATAGTGCTCCATGTCCAAATACTTCAATGTCCATGTCAATATTGTCTTTTTTAAGCTGTTCTGTGGTTTGTCTGATTTGGTCAATATTAACTTCTCTTGGAAGCACAACTCTTTTAATATTGTTTTTACTGGCCCATTTGATTGATGAATAATTGTTCAGTCCCATCTGTGTTGATGCATGGACTTCCAACTCTGGAATGAATGTTTTTAAAAGCCAGATTAATCCGAAATCCTGTACAATAACTGCATCAACTCCAATCTGATACAGTTTAAACAAGTATTTCATCACATCCACAATTTCGAAATTGTTTATTAACGTATTGACAGTAACGTGGACTTTAACGCCATTCAAATGAGCATAGTTGACTGCTTTCTCAATTTCTTCGATAGTGAAGTTTTTAGCGTATGCTCTCGCCCCATAATTTTGCCCAGCAATATAAACAGCATCAGCGCCTGCATTGACAGCAATAACCAATACTTCATAGGAACCTGCTGGAGCTAATAATTCTTCTAAAACCATTTTATTTAAACACCTTGAATTGATTTATTCATTTATCTTTTTGTAATTAATTATATATTAAATTAAAACATATTCTATTTTATGTATATAGTATTTGAAGGAATAGACGGCGCCGGAAAATCAACTCAAATTGGAATGTTAAAAGAATGGCTTGAAGCCAATGGATTCAGGGTTGAAACATTGGTTGAGCCAACTGATTCTGAAGTTGGGAAGTTAATCAGAGAGATTTTACAGCGTCCTGATGCAACAACTGAAAGACTGCAAAAAACATTAGCTCTGCTGTTTGCAGCCGATAGAATGTTAATAATGGATAAGTTGGAAGACAAATCCAAAATAATAATTTCAGACAGGTCATTTATCTCAAGTTTGGCTTATCAGGAACCTGCAGAATGGGTTGAAGTTTTAAATAGATATGCTAAAAAGCCAGATCTGTTAATTTTAATGGATTTGGATGTTGCCAAATCAGTTGCAAGGACTTCCGGCAAAGACACTTTTGAAAATGAGGAATTTTTAACCGGAGTTAAGGAAAACTATTTAAATTTGGCTAAAAATTACACCCATGAAATTATTGATGCCAATAATGGTGTAAATAAGGTATCCTCAGATATTAAAAAGGCGGTAGCACCATATCTTGGAATTTGTCCGGACTGCATATCATGATTAGGGATTAAATCCGAAACTGAGTTAAAAAAGTAGATGATCATGAAAAAATGAGAAAAATTGATGAATTAAAAGAGATATTGAAACTCTTAATTTAATTCATTCATTTTTATTTTCAGAAGTTTTTCCTTCCAATTCGTTTAATCTTTCTTGGATAGCATTTGCTAAAAATTCTTTAGTTTTAACAAGTTCATCGTATTCTCCAATCAAAACTGGGCCGAATTCGGTCTGTTCTAATTTGATGTCGAATTTCTCATATGCGTGAGCAAGCATGGCTTCTCCAACACCGTTTGGCAAACCCATTTGAAACTCTTCTTTTTCTTCTTGCATTTAATTTTCCTCCATGTATTCTCTTACAGGTGCAAAGAATTCAATTAAGAAGTCTTTAATTCCATTTTTTAAATCCATTGGGTGTAGGTTTCCTTCACTGAAGTCTTTAATCAGTTCATCATGTGTAAGTTCAATGTCTCCCCCGAATTTTTCAGGTCGTTTGATAAGTAAAGTATCTTGATTTGGGAAAACGAATGTTTCTGCAATTTCAATAATAGGATTTCCTTCAACCTCTCCTTGTGGGCAGAAGCTTTTCTTGATTTTTTTGGTGATTTCTTCAACGGAATCATCTACTGCAATGTAGTTTCCTTTGCTGGAAGACATTTTGGCATCACCGTCAAGACCGTGCAATAATGGGGTGTGAATACAAACAGGCACATTTTCACCTATTTTTTCAAGGTTTTCACGTGCTAACATTTGGATTTTTCTCTGTTCCATTCCTCCAAGTGCAATGTCAACTTCTAAAGCAGCCATGTCCACTGTTTGCATAATCGGATAAATTACGCTAGCCACTTTTGGATTATCATCTGCACGACTTACCTGATCCATACTTCTTCTTGCTCTTTTTAAGGTTGTCATAGTGGCTAATTGGTAAACTTTATCAGTGTAGTCAGGTTCCAATTGAAAAGATGATCCTAAAACAAATTCAGTTGTTTCATCAAGACCTAAAGCCTGGAAACATTTTTTGTTGTATTCGGCAGTTTCTGCTATTTCTTCTAGGGTTCCTTTTCCATTTAAAAATGCATGATAATCTGCTAAAAGGATTTTAATTTTAAAACCTAAGCTTTGCAATTGTTTTAATTTCTGTACAGTCACTGCATGTCCTAAATGGATTTTTCCGGAAGGTTCATAACCGGTATAAGCTATAGGTTGTTCTTTTTGGAGTACTTCTTTTAATTCTTCTGTATCTATAACTTCTAAGGTTCCTTTCTCGATTAACTGAATTTTTTCTTCAATGCTCATTTTATCACTTAAATTAATAAATAAACGTAACCATCCAATCTGATAAGTTTCACTTCCTCCCCGACATTCAAATCTGCAAATTCCTCTTTCATATCCAGATCAACTGCAGAGTAATCAACAGGATCTAAAATTTGCAGGTACTGTGGAGATTTTGAAATTATTGTGGTAGTTTCAATATCACTTGCTTTTTTAACAAGTTCAATATCCTCCATATGTTTCATAGGGATATTGTGCTTTTTATCTGTTGAAATTTCCACTCCAACAAAGCTATTTTTACTAATGCTTTTTATTTGCATTATTTTATTGTCATATCTGATAAAATCGCTGATTTCAAATTCTGGAATTCTGACTGAAATCCAAATTCTGTAAAGCCCTTTTCCTGTAGATTTGTCTTCACTAATTAGTCTTGGAGATTCTTTTATTATTCCTCCAAATTCTTCTTTTAGTGCTTCTGCTACTTTTTTCCCGGTTTTAAAGGATCCTATATAGTAATCATATCCTTCTTTGAGTTTAGCTATTTGAGGGCAATATGCCAGTTTATCCACTTTGGATTGTTTTATTAATGTCCTTTCAACTACTTCATCGGCTTTGGCATATTCTTCAGGTTTTATTTCGCGTCTGTCTGCTCTAAACTGAATTACAGTTTCATAATATCCTGCCTGAACTTTACTGCAGGTTGGGCAAACTGTTTTTCTAATTTTAACCTGAGTTTCATGAGTTTCTTCAATCTGAACTCCATGAACTTCCCCTGTAACTTCAACAAAACAATCAGCTATTGTTCCTTTTATTTGGTCAATTTCAAGATTGATAATTTCATTTGAAACTTCATCGGCGATTTTAATATTTCTCTCGAGTGCACGGTAGATGATTTCTTCTTCTGGGATGAACTCGTCAATCCATTTTCCTTCTTCTAGTTTACTGTTACAATGGCTGCATATTTGTATGTCAATGTTTTTAGGTATTTCAATCATCTGAAATTCTTTTAAAAAACAGTCAATACAGACATCGCCAATCATTTCTTTATCTGTACTTCCGCACTCTGGACAAAACATAATATCAATAAAAATAAAATAAAAAAGTAGAATTATAAGGATTTTAAAGGTGCTGTAGCACCGCATGCAGCACATTTAAGTAAGAATATTCTACCTTCTCTAATAATTCTGGTATCTGGTCTGTTACATTCGTGGCAAATTACGTATTTGTCTACATAATCTTCAATTCTTTCGTTGATTAAGTAATGTGTAAATTTACCTTGTAATATTGCTCTTTGACCTTCAATGTTTCCTGCAGTACCTAATTCTCTCATTAAGAATTTTAATAAATGTTGAGGGTCTCTGTTTAAACCTTCTGCAACATCTTTAAAGTTTTTAATAAAGGTTCTATTACCTTGGATATCTGAATAAGCTTTAGGGATTTTGAATCTTTTATGTTCAAATACTTCAGGAGGTAATTGGTCTATTGCTCTTTCTAATAAATCTTCATATTTGTCCATGTTATCTCTCCTTAAAAAATCAGTATAAGTATAATATTTTAATTTTAGTTTTAATCCTTTATTAATGTATTGTTATTTTAGGATTTTTTCATGAAATTTTTTAAAAAAATAAGATTTGGAAATATTAAGCGCGCTTAATATATCCTGTAGTTGGGAAGTAAATCAATCCTTTTTGATTTAAGTTTCTAACAAAGGATTCGACTTTTTCTTCGCTCATGTCGTATTTGTCGGCCATGTTTGAGACCAGCACGTTCATCGGTGCTTGACCTCCGTATTCCTCTTCTAAAAGGCCAATCTCTTCCATTACTTTTTGCATTTTTTCTCGCTCGGAAGTTGGTGTTCTTCCTTCCATGACTTCAACGTCAATCTTTCCGGTTTCAGGGTCCACTCCAACATCCTTAAGACATGCTAAAGTCAATCTAACTGCTTTTTCCGCATCTTCTTTTTCAACAAAGTCTTTTAGTTTAATTTTAGCACAGGCTTCTGCCAGACGAATAAGAGCTTCCAGCTGTCTTGCTGTAATTGGTACAGGGCCTTGCTCTTCTGTATTGCTGTTCCTTGTGCTTACATAAAATGTTTTTAAGATGTCATTTGCTTCATCAGTTAATTTTGGATTAACATTTTTACGGGCGTATGCAATATATTTTCTAAGTAATTCGGGTTCAATTTCATATTCGACGGTATTTGACTGGTGTATTTTTAAGATGTGCTCAGCTAATTTTGTATCTCCTTCAACACTTGGTTTGTCTTCAATAACAAATATTAAATCAAAACGTGATATAATTGGCGCAGGTAAGTCAATTTGTTCAGCAAGAACTTTATATCTGTCAAATCTTCCAAATTTAGGGTTTGCTGCTGCAAGAACGGAACATCTTGAATTTAAAGTAGCCATAATTCCTGCCTTAGCAATACTTACAGTCTGCTGTTCCAATGCTTCGTGAAGTGCTGATCTGTCTTCTGATCTCATCTTGTCCAGTTCGTCAACACATACGTTACCCTGGTCTCCAAGTACCAATGCACCTGCCTCAAGTGACCATCCGCCGAGTTCATCCCTGACTGCGGCTGCAGTTAAACCCGCACCACTTGTACCTTTACCGCTTGTATAGATACTTCTAGGAGCAAGTCTTGAAACATATTTTAATATCTGGGATTTACCAATACCTGGGTCTCCTACAATTAAAATGTGGATATCTCCCCTAAGTTTGGTTTCGTCTTCAAGCTGTTTTGCAGCTCCTCCGAATAATTGAAGTGCAATGGCCTCTTTAACATCTCTGTATCCTCTGATGGAAGGTGCAGTTGATCTGATAATTTTTTCGTAAATATTAGGGTCTTCTGACAGTTCAAGAATCTTTTCTTCGTCTTCTTCAGAGAGGTGCAATTCTTCAAATTCCTGTTCCAATGGTTCAATATGGTTTACATAAATGTAATTTTTAAATTTGCCGCTTCTCTCTTCTCTGAATGTTTTTAAGGTTCCTGTAATTCTTACTTTGTCTCCGGGATTTAGTTCATCCACCAAATCATCTTCAAGAATCATCAGCATTTGTTTAGGTTCAGTTCCTCCAGATAAGTTCTCCAAAGGTTCCTGCATTCTTGCAGTTTGTGTATCAATGTATTTTGATTCTTCCTGAAGTAATCTAAATGACCTTCCACCACATTCACTACATAATGAAGGTTCTATGATTCTGTTTCCGGAACTCTGTTCGACCTCGTGCAATCTCATACATCCTCTACATTCAAAAACACCTGTTTCAATACGAGGTCTTATTTCGTCAGTTTTTCTCACAATGCCGTCTGCTGCAACAAAGGTGCCGATATATTTACTTAATAGGTCTTTTAGCTGAATTATATTGGAAAGATTTTCAAAACGAATATTTAAATCAGCATCTTTTACCAGCGGATCAATATTTTTAATCGCTGTTTGGGCAGATTCAATAACTTCTTCAGGTTTTTCTATTAATAAATCAGCCAAGTCAGGATCGAATAACTCCAATGCATTGTAATCTACATTGAGTGATCGTTCATCCGGGTATTTTTCCAGTATTTCGAACACATCGTCTTTGTAGGATGTTGCGAAAAATTCTTCGAATTTTCTAATTAATGTTTGAGATTTTGTAGTGGAATTCATTATATTTTTATTAAGATTTCACACTATAAAAAAATATTGTATGAGAGCATTTGATAAGTAAAAGATTATATACTTAAAGTAATAAACTTATTAGTTACATAAAAACTATATGTTAAATTGAGGTTATTATGAGAAAATCAAGATTAAGCTTATTTAAATCAACTTCTATGTTAATTTCTGTTGTTGGAATCATTATGATAATTGCAACAATCATTGTTGTAGCTTATGTGGGATACAGTATGGTTTCATCAGGAATTACCAATGAAATATCATCTGGAAATCAGTATGATGAGCTTGCAGAGCTTAAAGCGTCATATGACAATCTGTCAATTAAATTTGACAGTGTTAAAGCTACTTATTATGCAGGCAGCGCTGATGATATTCAAACATATAATGCTGCTAAAATTGAACTGTCAAGAGCAAATTCAGCTATTGAAAATGTTCAAAGTGCTTTAGATGCAGGTAAACCATCTAATGAGGTGGATAGTAGAATTTCCTTTGCCAAAGAGAAATTGGAAGCAGCTAATAATGCATACAATAATCTTTAATTTTTATTTTCTTTTCTATTTTTTTTAGGTCTGTATCCAAGTCCCACTACATACATTTCAGAACTTTTTTTACGGGATGATGCAGGTTTTGTTGTTTTGACTTGTCTGAATTTTCCTTTTAGAGAATCAAGCATTGCTTTATATTCAGGGCCTTGAAATACTTTCATAACCAGATTTCCTTTTTCTTCAAGAATATTTTCAGCTATTCCAATGACTGCATTTGTCAAATCTATTGACCTCAGCTGGTCGATATTTTTAATTCCGCTTAGTGATGGTGATGCATCGGACATTACAACTTTTGCTTTTCCTCCAATCAGCTCGATAATTTTTTCTTGGACTTCTGGAGTTGTAAAATCTCCTCTGATTCCATAGTAGTTTTCTTCCTGGAATTTTTTAAATCTGTTCAAATCAACGCCGACTACAATTCCGTCTTCTCCAACTTTTTCAAGAGCTACTTGTGACCATCCTCCTGGGGCAGCTCCCAAATCTACAACGGTATTGCCTTGTTTTATGATTTTGAATTTTTTATCGAGTTGTTTGAGTTTATATGATGCTCTTGAACGATAATCTTCCTGTTTTGCTTTTTTATAATACGGATCCTTATGTTTTTCTACTTGCCATCTGCTTCCCATTTTAATCCCTCTTGAATTTATCAAAATCTAGTGCACTGCACACCGGCGCTCCAACCTTAACGATTTGCACGTCTACTTCTTTATCATGTATTTCAAGTAACATTACAGTTCTATCTGCAAGTCTCGGCACGATTGGACTTCCTGGATTGATTAACAGAACTCCGTCAGTCTGTTCTATTTTTGGTTGGTGTGAGTGGCCGGAAACTAATATGTCAACATTAAGTTCTTTTGCCAGATACACTAATTGCTGTGTATCTGCTCTTGGATAAACTTCTCCATGTATTAATCCAATTTTTACGCCTTCGGCTTCTAATGTTTTTGCTTTCGGGAGATTAATTCCATTGGCTCTATCCATATTTCCCTGAACTGCCATGACTGGTGCGATATTTTCCAATTCTTCAATAACCTCAAGAGAAGTTAAATCTCCAGCATGCAAAATCAAATCAACATCACTAAATGCATCAATAACATTTTGAGGTATTATTCTAGCCCTGTCGGGGATATGAGTATCTGAAATTAAACCGATTAACATTTTATCTTTTCCTTTGTGATTTCATAATAATGTTTGTTTGTTATTATTTTTAATATTAATCCAAATAAAAAATATTATAAATTCATAAAAACATATATAATATCATCATTCTTTGAGGAGAAGATATAATGGGTGAAGTTAAAAAGGAAGATATTTTAGATATTTTGGCTAAATATGACAAGGATGAAATCACTATAGCCACTCTTGGAAGTCATACTTCTTTACACATCTTGCAAGGTGCTAAAGAAGAAGGATTTAGAACAGCAATTGTTTGTAAAAAAGGTCGTGAAATTCCGTATAAACGTTTTGATGTAGCTGATGAATACATTATCATTGACGAATTTGAAGACATTGTTAATGAAGAAGTTCAGCAACAACTTAGAGATATGAATGCTATTGTCGTTCCTCATGGATCTTTTGTTGCATATGCTGGACTTGAAAATGTTGAAGATAAATTCAATGTTCCAATGTTTGGTAACAGGGACGTACTCAGATGGGAAGCTGAAAGGGATAAGGAAAGAGCACTTCTTGTAGAAGGAGGCGTAAGAATTCCATTCAAATACGATGACCCTTCAGAAATTGACAGGCCGGTAATGGTTAAATTCCCTGGAGCAAGAGGTGGAAGAGGTTACTTTGTAGCATCATCTACTGAAGAATTCAATGACAAAATTGAAGCTATGAAAGCACGTGGATGGTTAGATGACGACGATGCAAAAGCAGCACACATTGAAGAATATGTTTCTGGATGTAATTACTGTATACACTATTTCTACTCAGCACTTGACGATACAGTTGAATTAATGGGTATGGATACAAGATACGAATCAAGTATTGACGGCTTTGTAAGAATGCCTGCTAAAGATCAGTTAGACATTGATTTAAGCCCATCTTATGTAGTTACTGGTAACCACCCTGCTGTTATTCGTGAATCTTTACTCCCACAGGTATTTGACATTGCTGATAAATTAACCGAAAGTGCTAAAAAATTAGTTGCTCCTGGATTAAATGGTCCATTCTGTATGCAAACTTTAGTAAACGATAATTTAGAAGTAATCTGTTTTGAAATCAGTGCAAGAACTGATGGTGGAACAAACACATTTATGGACGGTTCTCCTTACTCCTACTTAACATATGGTAAACCAATGAGTATGGGTAGAAGAGTAGCTGTTGAAATTAAAAGAGGAATAGAAAGAGATGAATTAGAAAAAATAATAACATAATTTTGTTATTATTTTTTAAATATTTTATCTACAAAAGTTGTTTTTTCATTAGTTTTTTGAACTTCAGCTTTTTTCTTTTTATTTTTATTTTTACCAATTTTTTGTTGTTTTTCGTATTCTATCATTGCTTTTTCACGGCTTCTTTTAGTCCATGCACCAACAAAACCAACCATTGCTCCAACAAGGATAATTAAACCTACAACTGCATAGATTCCAGTTTCAGTCACGAAAAAGCCAGAAGGTTGACCAAAATATCCTTCTAAAAATAATATTGCAATTGGTGTGGAAGCCAATGCACCCATTAATGTTCCCATTTTTATGTTTCCTTGTCCATATCCGGCATATAAAAGTCCTATTGCTGAGAATGGGTAAAGCCAGTCATTGTATTGAAATCCAAGCAGTATGCATCCCGCAGCTATTGCCGCTCCGAATACTAATGCTTTCATATTTAATCCTAAATCATATTTCATTATATAATCTCCAAAAACTTAATTTCTGTCTTTAGAAGCTATTGCTCCTCCAATTGCTCCTGTAATTCCCATGACAATTGCATAATAAATTAAATCGCTTATAACGGCGGTTAAACCACTAATTCCTGAAATTGTAAATCCGGTTAAGCCTCCGAACATTCCAATCATTGCTCCGCCAAATGTTGCAAGTATGATGAATAATATTGCACAGACGATTGTACCAAATGCTCCTGCAACAGCAGCATTCCACAGCCCTCCAAAAAATCCGCTATGGGCAATATATCCAGTAATGAAGCCAACAATTAGTAATCCCACAAACTCATAGTGTGCAAAAAAAGCTTTCACGATTACTGCTAATATAAATCCAATAAAAACTGCTTTCCACTTTGTCATGATATCACTTATAAACTTAAATTATAATTGTATTTATTTGTTCATTGAATATATTGTTTTTTGTTCAATATATATCTTTTAGTTTATCTTTTATTTGGTCAAGAATTGCTTGATGCATTCTTTTTGTAAATTCTCCTCTATCATTTTGATTTAAAACATCAAGATATCCTTGTGAAACTAAATTGAATGCAAAAGGACTTGGAATGACTGTATTGATTGTTTTTATTTCCATTTCTTCATTTGCAACCATTTCAATTACTTTTAATGCATTATTTATGTCCATATAATCTTCTAGGGCTTCTCTTCTTGCTTCATTTAAAATAGGAAAATCATCATCCATATCCTGAACGAATTTAAGCAATATTTTTCCCCGCACCTGCTGGCGCCCAACGGATTTTGATTCTCCCTTGTATCGTCTCAAGGTCATTAGTGATCTTCCGGCACAATGTCTGAATCTGGAAGCCAGTGTTTCGGTTTTATTCAGTGATTTTGTAAGAATTGTTTCGAAATTTTCAGGTGTTAATTCATTAAATGATTCAAGGCCTCCGATTTTACCGTCTGAACTTAAATAAAATCCATTGTCTGAAATGGAAATCGTAACATTGATGTTGTACCTTCTTGCAACTACATATGCAACCGCACGGGATAGTGCATCATTAACTTTTCTTCCGAATAATGAGTGAAATATTATGAATTTCCTTCCACCAAACCCTTTATAGTATTCTATCAACAGTCTCCGGTTACTTGGAATGTGGGCATATTTAAACTGTTCTACAAAGTATTCATAAATGGAATTTGCCGCAAAATCATCAACATAGAGGTATTCATGAATGAATTCCATTATCTCTTCTTTACTTCGCCTATACCTGAATTTAACATCCATGTGTGCTCTGAATCTTTGAATGTCCATTGCAAGATCAAATGCTAATGGGAGCTGTTGTGAAAACCATGAAGGTATTGTTGGAGGTCCGCTTGCAGGAGTTACATTGATTGTCATTCCTTTTCCATAGTTGAATCTGTAGGTTCTGCCTCCTAAAACAAATGTATCTCCTTTTTTTAGCCTTTCCATAAATGTTTCTTCTATTTTTCCGACGGTTTCTCCATCACATTTAACCAGAACTCCTGAAGAATCGGGAATTGTTCCGATATTTGTTGAATAAAGCATTCTTGCCAGTTTTCCACGTTTTCCGAATGTATTCTCTTTATAGTCAATCCATATTTTTGCATAAACATATCTTTCTTCAAGTTCAGGATATTCTCCTGCCATATAGCTTAAAACATCCTCATAATCATCTCTTTCGAGATTTTTATAACAATAACTTTTTTTTATCACGTCATAAGCATAATCAATGTCCCATGGATTTTCAATACTCATTCCATAGATGTGCTGTGCCAGAACATCCAGACAGTTTGTAGGTATTGTGATCTTATCGATTTTTCCTTCTTTTGCATTTTTTAAGAGTACTGAACACTCCACCAAATCGTCACGGTCGGTAACGATGATTTTTCCTCTTGATTTTTCATGCAATCTGTGGCCGCTTCTACCAATTCTCTGAAGTGCTCTTGCAACGGATTTCGGCGAATTGATTAAAACAACCAAATCGATGTATCCGATGTCTATTCCAAGTTCAAGAGATGTGGAGGATATAACTGCCTTTAATTTACCTTCTTTTAGTTTGTTTTCTGTTTCAAGACGAACTTCCTTTGAAAGTGATGAATGGTGGGCCATAATGTTTGTGTCATTGTAATGCATTGGATACATTTTCTTCAGATTATAAACAAAGCGTTCCGTTCCGCTTCGGGTATTTGTAAATATTAATGTTGTTTTGTTTTCCCAGATTAAATCGTCTAACAGGTCATACATTCCAAGGCGGGTGTCTTCTTCATCGGCCAGTACGATGTCGCTTACAGGACACATTACTTCCATATCCAGCTCTTTTAGATAGTTTATATTCACAATTTTACAGTTTCTCTCAACGCCATATTCATAACCTACCAGAAAGCGGGCAATTTCTTTTATGGGGCTGACGGTTGCTGAAAGGCCAATTCTTGTATATTGGCCAAGAAGATGTTGCAATCTCTCCAGTGATAAGCTTAAATGAACTCCCCTTTTATTTTCGGCTAAAGAGTGAATTTCATCAACAATGACATATTTGACTCCGCTCAATTTCTCTCTGAATTTTGGAGCTACAAGTAAGATTGACAATGTTTCAGGGGTGGTAATCAGGATGTGTGGCGGTTTTTTAAGCATTTTTTGTCTTTGGTATTGTGAGGTATCGCCGGTTCTGACAGCTTTTCTAATTCCCAAGTCTCTGCCTGCAATTTCTTCAATTCCCTTCAGTGGTTCATCTAAGTTCTTTTCAATATCGTTATCCAATGCTTTTAGGGGTGAAATGTAAATGCAATAGACTTTATCTTCCAATTGGTCTTTTTCAGCCAATTCTGTTAATTGACTTATTACTGATAAAAATGCAGTTAATGTCTTACCTGACCCTGTTGGTGATGAAATTAGTATGTTGTTCTTTTTGTGGATGTCTATGATTGATTTTTTCTGAGCGGGGGTGAAATCATCGAATTGGGAGTCAAACCATTCTCTAACCCATGGATGCAATATTTCAAAAATCTGTTTTTTAGAATAACTTTTGGTTTGCTCTTCAATCATGCATATTCCTCTTGTGGAAAAATTACTATTTTCTACTTTTTTTCTTATCTTATTCTTTTATCGAAAAACTGTAATAAAACTTTGTCATTTACTAATTTTGTATTTGACAATTTAAATAAATCAGGTATTCTTACCAGTCAATATGAATTTCCTCTATGAAGTAACGGCATCATTGTATTGTTGTACAATTTAGTATACAGTTATTATTATTTTTTTATTCATTTTTAAACAGTCTTGAATATTTTATAGAAATTATTATGATTTTGATTATTTTTTCGATTATATGGGCTTTAAATTAAATAAAAATAATTAAATAGTTTGATTTTTAAATTATTATTCATAGGCTCATGCCTAAGGTGGTTATAAATATGAAAAACTATTTTGATATTAAAGACAAAGTTGCAGTTGTAACTGGTGCTTCTTCTGGTCTTGGTTGGCAAATTGCTCAAGCATATGCAAGCCAAGGTGCTAAATTAGCATTATTTGCAAGAAGAGAAGAAAGACTCCTTGAAAACGTAGCTGAAATTGAAA
This sequence comes from Methanobrevibacter sp., assembly GCF_045116495.1. Classification (GTDB taxonomy): domain Archaea; phylum Methanobacteriota; class Methanobacteria; order Methanobacteriales; family Methanobacteriaceae; genus Methanocatella. The sequence continues at coordinate 20,738 of NZ_JBGULU010000093.1, forward strand.
AAGAATACGGAACTGAAGTAATCTATGCAGTATGTGACGTTGGTGACTACGACAGTATCACAGCAGCAGTTCAAAAAACCATGGATGCTTACGGAAGAATTGATATTTTAGTTAACGCAGCAGGTATGGGAAACAACAAAATGGTTACCGACCAATCCAATGAAGAATGGGAAAGACACATTCACATCGACTTAAGCGGTGTATACTACATGTGTAAAGCTGTCGGTGAAATCATGATTGAACAAGAATACGGTAAAATCATTAACATTGGTTCAATCCACTCAAGAGTAATCTTCCCTGGTGGAGGAATTAGTGCATACTCTTCAGCTAAAGGTGGTGTAATGAACTTAACCAAAAACTTAGCTGTTGAATGGGCAAAATACAACATTACTGTTAACGCAATTGGTCCTGCAGTATTTGAAACTGAATTAACCGTTGATTCAATTGAAATGGAAGGATTCATGGATCTTATTGCAGCATACTGTCCTGCAGGTAGATTAGGTAAACCTGGTGAATTAGACGGTATTGCAATTTACCTCGCATCTGACGCATCCAGTTTCTGTACAGGTCAATTAATCTGTATTGACGGTGGTTGGACCGCTATTTAAATAAGAGAATTTTTCTCTTATTTTTATTTTATTTTTTTCATCGATTATCCTACAACTTATTTTATTTTATCTGATATTTTTTCCAGATTCTTACATTAACATTAACGTTTGTCTTTTTTTGGCGGATTATTTTTAATGGGATATATATCATTTTGGTTTTTGGTTGTCAAATCGCAGATGTTAATGTTAAAAGATTATATATTCTTAAAATCTAATTAATATCATGACAGATTTAAATGAAGCTATTAACAATTTATCAAATGATGATGTTAAAGTTAGAAAAGAAGCTATCGAATCATTAGTTGGAGTTACTGATGAAGAAGCTATCGAACCATTAATTAAAGCAACTACTGATGAAAGTGCACAAGTTAGATTTAAAGCAGCCGAAATATTGGGCAGCATGGGTGATGTAGCTGTTGATAAATTAATTGAAGAATTTGAAAATGCTGATGGAAAAGATAAACGTTTCCTCGCATTTGCACTTAAAGAAACTGAAGATGAAAAAGTTATTCCTTATTTTGTTGACGCATGTGAAGATGAAGACTTTGGAGTTAGAAAAGTTGCCGTACGTTCACTTGGAGAACTTCAAGCCGAAAGCGAGCTGGACACTATTGCAAAATGTCTTGAAGATGAAGATTGGGGTGTAAAACTAGCTGCAATTCAGGCATTGGGAGATATTGCAACAGATGATGCAATAGATCTAATTAAAAAAGCAAGAAAAGCTGAAGAGGACAAAGACTTCAAAAAATCCTGTAATAAGGCTATTAAAAAAGCTCAAAAAAGACAAAAAGCTAAGGCTTCAGGTGAATCAGTTGTTAAACTCATTCCAATGAGCACACTTAAGGAAATGGAAAAAACCAATGTTCAAAAAGCTATTAAAGAATACGAAAGATATGTTGAAACAAAACAGCCAAAAGATGCTCCATATAAAAGATTATGTGTTCTTTACAGAAAAGCCAATGACTATGACAATGAAGTTAGGGTCATAGAAACAGCTATTGAAGTATTCGACGGCACTAAAAAAGTTGATTACTTCAAAAAAAGATTGGCCAAATTAAAATAGTTATTTTTCAATAACTTTGTAGAGATCTTCTCTTTTGTTTTTCAAAAGCGGAAGTTCTTCCCTTACTTTTTTTATTTCACTCAAATCAATTTCACAAAATATTGTTTCTTCTTTTTGACCTGCTTCAGCCAGTACTTCTCCCCAAGGGCTTGTTACAATTGAATGCCCGTAACTGTGATAACTGGCATCTTTATTTAATGCCGGAGCAACACCAACACAATAAACCTGATTATCAAGGGCTCTTGACCTGAAAAGCAATTGCCAATGCGCCGGACCGGTGGTCATGTTAAATGCACCAGGATAAAATAGAATCAAAGCACCATTTTCAGTCATGATTCTTGCAAGTTCCGGAAAACGAATGTCGTAGCAGATTCCAATGCCTACTTTTCCAAATTCGGTATCGGCTATTGTAAATTCATTTCCTGCGGTCAACACATCCGATTCCTTAAAAGTAATTTTATCTTTAACGTCAATGTCAAACAGATGCATTTTCCTGTGCTTTGCGATTATTTTTCCCTGTCTGTCAAAGAGGTATGATGTGTTAAACAGTTTATCATCTTCTTTTTCAGGAATCGAACCTGCTAGTATATATACGTTGTTTTCAAAGGCCAATGAAGAAATTTTATCTAATGTATAGCTGCCTTTTTCTTCTTCACAATATTCAATAAATTTGTCATTGGAATAAGGGCAGTTGAACATTTCAGGCAAAACAATAAAATCAGATTTCTGAGAAGCTTTATTTATCATTAATCTGGCATTTTCCAGATTTGCATCTTTATCATCAATAACATTAATCTGACAAAGGGCAAGTTTAATTTTAGTCATAATAACACTTTAAAAAATAGAAAAAAGTATGAAATTAATCATACTTATTTAATGTCTGCGGAATTTATTGCAGTATTAATGTTGTCTGAAGTAATTGCATTAAGTGAGTCTCCAGTTACTTTGAAAACATACAATTTGCCATCAGTAAACATTGAAACATATCTGGTGTAATTTCCATCAGCATTTTCCAAGATTATATTTGAACCGTTTCTTCCATCTAGTGTAACGGTTTCAACAAGTTCAACTGCATCGCCGCTACTTAATGCGAGACTAATTCTTTGTTGATTTATATCTTTCAGGGATGTTGCACTACTAGTGATGTTATAATGTTCAATAATAGTGTTGTTTCCATTCTTAAAGAATATTGCAGTTTCATGATCAGTATCGGTGAGATTTACTTTTTCCCAATCTTTAGGGTATTTAAATGAAAAATCACCTGTAGTATATTCAGCTAAATCACTAGTTTGAATAGGTGTGCTATTTTTATTTGATCCTGTAAGGACAATTCCACAAATCACAATTAAAGTAATAAGCAATATTATTCCAATAATAAGTTTCTTTTCTTTGATAATTTCTAATACACTTGGTTCATTGGAAGGTTTATTTGCTTTTTGTTTTTCCTTTTTAGGTTCTTTTTGTTTTTTAGGTTGTTTTTCCACCACAGGTTCGCCATCGAAGATACTTCTTTGTTTTCTGGCGGCAACTTTTGGTTTTGGGAATTGATATCCGCAATTTCCACAAACAGGAGCACCATCATAACTAGGATTTCCACATTCAGGACATTTTTTCACAGCCTAACCTCCGTTGAAATTTACATTTTATAAAACTAATGTATATTAATAATAATGTTTTTATTATTATAAAAAGATATTTGTAAATGTGATATAATGGATGGCGAAGAATTAATTAATGTTAATGATATAAATTATGCAATTTATAAAATAGGAGATTGGAAAAATAACTATGAAATAAATCAGATTGGTTTATCCAGTGAAGTTCCAGTCACAAAAAACACTATCACCCATATCAAATTGTCTATGGATGAAATAAGAAAATCAGAATTTTCAATTTCTGATAAAACTGTTAATGGATTTGTAGCTATTGCGATGCAGTTAAATCCAAAACTTCAGGATATGGAAGTTGACGAAATTATTTCCCTTGAAAATGAAGAATATGAGAATATATTGTCTGAATTGGATGGTTTGGAATTATTGGATGAGGATGACTCAATTCCTCTTGAAAATGAGGAGTATCTTATTTATAAGCTGCAGAAAGAGTGTCATGTTACAACTGCAACACCTGCAAATGAATTCACTGAAAAATTCCATGCAGATGAACTTAAAAAAATTGAAGATGCATTAAATTAGAATGCATCTAATGTAACTTTTTTATCTCTTTTTAACTCACGCGGAGGTTCAATTGAAACAAATTCAATTCCTTCCTCCTCAATCATTTCCTGTGCATCATCCATAATGGAAGGTGCAACAAGCAAACCTCTGATTTTTTTCTTTTCGGCTTTACAGTCTTTTAAGTAATCATTTTCAGTATTTTCAAAATCCTGAATATACCTTTTAAGTTGTTTAACTGCTGTGACGCCTGCTTTTCGAGCCTTCAGCTCCAATATCATTAAATTATTGTCGCTGTCTTTTCCTAAAATATCTATAAATCCATGCTCTACACTGTATTCTCTTGCAGTCGGTGTAAAACCTTCTTCAATCATATGGGGCTTATCCATTATCATGTCTCCCATATCCTTTTCATACCCTGCCTGTTCAAGCTCTTCAAAGTCTTCGATATTGGCAAATGTGATAAACTGGATTTTTTTAATCTCAACGGTTAACAGCTCTTTAGGTGTTCTTCTGTGACTTTCTAAAAAGAGATTGTCATTTTTAATATAGCATCTGGTTCTTGATTTTGGTGGCTGCCAATTTACGGGTTCTACCTTTTTTTCCTGATGGATTAAAAACGCTCCATCAGGTTTTATCATTATTATTCTCTCTCCCCAGTTTAATTCACTTAATGCACGACCTTCATAATTTACTTTACAGCAGGCAAAAATCACTATTGTAGCCCTTTTTCTTAAAGCTTCATGAACTAAATCGTATGCTTCATCATAACTGGGTTTTTCTAAAATTTTATATTTCATCACAATAACATTGTTTAGTTTAATTTAAATACTTTGTTTTTAATATATAGATTAATCAAATTGATTTAATAGGAGGGATTAATATTTTTGATGAAGAATTTTTTGAAAATGAAAAAAAGCAATTTATAATGGATTCTTTTGAATTTCAAAATGGTGAAGTGTTAAAGGATGTTAAAGTGGAATATATGACTTATGGGACTCCAAAATATGATGAAAATGGATTGATTAACAATACTATTCTTTATTGTGGAGGTTCTTTAGGCAGTTTTGCAGGAATGGGGAAAATTTTGCCTTTGACATTTGAAAATTGTCCTTTCGATGCAGAAAAATATTTCTTTGTTAGCATAACAGCTTTAGGTTCATCAGGATCATGCTCTCCTTCATTAACTGGTCTTAAAAATAAATTTCCAGAATACACTATGGTAGATGTTGTCAATTTTCAAAAACAGTTTTTATCTGAAAAATTTAATATTGCTCATGTTTTAGGTTTGATAGGCAACTCCATGGGAGGTTTTGTAGGTCTGACTCAGGCAATTGAATATCCTGACTTTCAGGATTTCATCATTTGCGGTGTAAGCAGCTACAAGGTTGCAGGTCATGACTTTATTCTTTCAAGGTTTGTTGATGAAATTATTGAATCAGACCCTGATTATGCAAAGGGTGAGCTAACCTATTCATTAATCAGAACTTTAAGGATAGCCTGTCTTGCAGAATTTAACTTCGGACTTTCAAAAGAAGCCCTAAGAGCAAAGACAAATGAAGAATTAAGTTGTGAGTTTGAGGAATTTGGAAATGAAATGATTGAAACCGATATCTATGATTTGAAATACTGCAATAGGGCAAGCATGAATTTCAATGTTGAGGATGATTTGGATAAAATCAAATCAAAAGTTTTGATTATTGCATGCAAACAGGATCCGCATTTCCCTCCGGAACTTGATGCAATTCCAATGTCTGAAATGATTGAAAACTCTGAACTTTTGATAATGGATTCGGAATTAGGTCATTTATGTTTCAATGAACTTGAAAACATCTCTTATGAGCTAAAAGATTTCTTAAGTGGTTTTGATGATAGTTAGCATAACCGATTACGGCAAAACGGATGACAGAAATTTTGTCGAATATTCTGTCAGCGACTTAACCTTGAATCAGATGGAATTTTTAAACGATAATCTGGATGAGGAAACTGAAATAGACGGCAATCTTTTCAAACTAAAAATGTATTTTGAAGACAGATTATATCCTTTTCAAAGTGATGTTGCCCAATTCAGGATGAATGACTTCATAGCGCGTGAAGAAATCGAAATGAATATGTTTTTGTCTAGTTTTTTAGAGGACATGTGAATTTTCCATGTCCATTAATTTTTACTTATACCTAAAATATATATAATTTATAAAAAGATAATTATTATTGCAGGGTGATATTTGTGAACCTCGAAAGTAACTATGATAATCATGTTATGAAATCTTTTGAATTTGAATCTGGAAGAGTTTTGAAGGATGTTAATGTAGAATACTCAGTAACTGGGGTTCCTAAATATGATGAAGACGGAAATATTGTCAATGCAGTTATTTATTTTCCAACAGTTGTCGGAGGACACTCCATTTTATCCAATTTTCATGACGTCATATTTGATGCCCATAAGGATGAATATTTTTTTATCAAAATTACTTCTCTTGGAGCTCCGGGGTCATGTTCACCATCTACAACAGGTCTGAAATATAATTTCCCTGATTATACTGTTAAGGATAGGGTGAATTTTAAAAGGCAATTTTTGTCTGAAAAATTCGGCAAGATTAAACAAGTTTTTGGACTTATTGGTGAGGGTACCGGAGGATTTGAAGTTTATACCTGGGCAAGTGAGTTTCCTGAGGAAATGGAATTTATAATAGTGCTTAATTCTACTTATCAAACCTACGGGCATCGTTATGTTTTGATTAAGGCTGTAGAGGCAATGATTGATTCCTGTGATGATTTCTATGTTGATGGATATAGCGTTTCTGTGTCCAAACTGATTGTAGCAATTGCAAGACTGATGTTCATGACTTATTTTTCAGAAAGAATTTTCAATGAGTTGTCCAATGATGAAATGGATGTGCTGATGGAGGATTATGTCGATGAAATATTATTCATGGATATCTATGATTTCAAATCAAGAAATCAGTGTCTTTTAATGTATGACACTTATGATAAATTATCAGATATCAAAGCAAAATCATTGATTATAGGAATTGAGGATCATTTATCCTTTAACACTAAAAAGGATATCCTACCTTTAAAGGACATTTTGGATAATCCTAAAATAATTGTTATTAAAGGTGAAGAAAGTTTTTATGAAGAGCCTGATTATTCAGATGTTGGTTTGGAAGTAGTTTCATTTTTAGAACAGTTTAATTAAATTAAATATTTAATCTTTTTTTGATATAATGCTTAATTCATGATTCAATTAGTAATGTATATATTCTTTGGTTTATAGAATGTTTTATGATGGGGGCATTTTTTGGAGTTTGATGCATCATTTTTGGGGTATGGTAGTTATACTTTAGAGGAATTTGAATTTGAAAATGGCAGTGTTCTTAAAGATGTCAAAGTGGAATATTATATAATGGGCACTCCTAAATATGATGATAATGGAAACATTGTTAATGCTGTTGTCTACTGCCATAATTATAACGGAAACTGTTTTTCAGTAAATGATTTTTATCAGCTTACTTCTGAAGGAGCTTCTTTTGACAAAAATGAATATTGCATAATATCAATTACTTCTCTCGGTTTTCCGGAATCCTGTTCTCCCTCTTCAACAGGGTTGAAATTTGATTTTCCAAAATTTTCCATCATTGATTGTGTCAATTTCAAAAAACAATTTTTAAAAGAATTCTTAAATATTGAAAAAGTGCTTGGTGTTACCGGAAGAGGATTGGGAGGATATGTAGTCTATGCATGGGCTTGTGAATATCCGGATGACATGGAATTTATTATAGTCTGTGATAGTTCTTTTAAAACCAGTGGATATAGATATGCGATTTCAAGAGCCGTGGAAAACATTATTGTATCTGCTGAAGGTTTTTATTCTGAAAATTATGAGGTTTCATTATCCAATACAATGGTTTCTATTAACAGATTAGTTTATTCAAATTATTTTCCAAGAGATTTGCTTCAAGAAATGTCTAATGATGAAATAGATGTTTTAATGGATGATTTTGTTGAAGACGGTTTATTCAAGGATGTTTATGACATTAAGTATAAAAATGATGTACTTTTAAATTTTGATTATAAAGATAAATTGCCTAATATTAAAGCAAAAACATTAATTTTGGGAAATACTGACGAAAGTTATTATTCGTATAGGTATGACTCTCTTCCAGTAAAAGAATTGGTTGAGGATTGTGAGATTATTTTATTTGATTCGGTTAGAACTCCTGCAGGATATGATGATTATTCCGTAATCAATGAGCATTTAAAGAAATTTTTAACAGATTTTAAAAATAAAAAAAGTAAAAGCTAGTTAAAAACTAGCTATTTTGATGCGTTAAGCATATGTTCAACTGCTTTTCTGGAATTATCTGCAACTTCTTTTGGCAAGACAACTTCCGGAGCCTCATTAACAAGTGCATCTCTTATTTTTTCCAATGTATGAAGTTTCATTGTTTTGCAGATGGCCCCTTCAAGAAGAGGATATAATTTTTTTCCTGGAACTTCAGAGTTGATTCTTGTAATCATGTCGATTTCTGTTCCAATTACAAATTCCTCTTTGTCGCTTTGGGCAATGTATCTTAACATTCCTCCTGTGGACATTACTTTATCGCATGCATTCTGAACTTTCATGTCACATTCAGGGTGGCAGATGATTTCTGCATTAGGATACTGTTCCCTTTTAAGATTGACATCTTCAATGTGGAATAATCTGTGAACATAGCAGTGGCCGTCTTTAGGCACATGAATGATTTCTTTGTCTATTTGCTCTGCAACATGGTTTCCCAGGTTTTTATCTGGTCCGAATAAGATTTTATCATGAGGTAAACTTTCGGTAACTTTCACGGCATTGGCTGAAGTACATAATGTGTCCGCATGCTGTTTGGCTTCTGCAATACTGTTCACATAAAGAATAACTCCTGCATCAGGGTGTTCTTTTTTAGCTTCCAGGAGAACCTCTTCAGGCAGCATATGAGCCATTGGACATTCAGCTTCCATTGTAGGTATTACAATTTTTTTATCGGGATTTAGAATATATGCAGTTTCTGCCATAAAATCAACACCGCAGAATACTACCATATCCTTATCATCAATTTCTGATGCTTTTATACATAACTCTAAAGAATCTCCAAGAAAATCAGCTATTTCCTGAACTTCTTTTGGTTGGTAGTTGTGTGCTAGTATAATAGCATTTTTTTCTTCTTTTAACTTTAAAATTTCATCTTGTATTGAGCTACTCATTTTTTTCACCAATCATTTGTATATATTTTCTAGTATCGTTAGCAATTATTACTTTATATTCATCTCTGGTATTCATTATTAACTGCCATCTGTCGGCACTGTCAAAATCTTTTACCCAAAAGGATATTTTAACTTTAACTTCTCTTAAGCAGATTTTCTCTGCAAGAACAGAAGGCATTATAGCGTTATCTATTGCATCATAAGTTACAATTTTCTTAATAATGTATTCTTTAAAATCCAACACGTCAACATATAAAGGCAATCCTGCATAAAGATCGACTTTGCGCAGTTCATTAGGTTTAAATTCATAATAGGGATTGTTTGTTAATATGGAGTTTGGAATATGATCCCTTATGCCTAAACTATCAACGATAACAGTTGATCTAAACGCAATACTCTCAACAGTTCCTTTTTTACCTTCAATTTCAATGGTATCTCCAACTTTAATACTTTTTCCCAATATTAATATGATTCCTGAAAATAAATTGGAAATAATATCTTTGGCCGCAAAACTCACAGCGATACCTACAATACCCAAACTCAATAATGTTCCTGCAAGATTTACTCCAAAGAACTGTAAAATATACATTAATGCAACAAAATATAAGCTGTAAGTTATAATGTCTTTTATTAGATATGATGCAGTCATATCTTTGCCATTGCTTTCCCTTTTTTTCATAAATTTGGAAATAACTTTTGTTATGACTGTAATTGAAATAACAATGATTATTATGTAAAATATAATTTGTAAATTATTATCAATTATTGATGGATTCATAGTATCATTTAAGTTCAATTTTCATTAAATCGTAAGCGATTTCAGTATTTTCAAAAATTTCTCGTGCTTCATTCAATATAATTTTAGAAAATTCTCCATTATAACGTGTGCTGATGTGTGTCAATATCAATTCTTTACTGTTTGATTGCTTTGCAACATATGCTGCATCAGCGGCTGTTGAATGCCCATGATCTTCCGCATTTTCTTCATCCTGGCATGTAAATGTTGATTCATGGATTAAAAGGGTACTGTCTTTTGCAAAGTCAATCATTTCTTCACAGGGTCTGGTGTCTCCGGAATATGTGATTTTAATTCCCTTTCGAGGTTCTCCAAGAACCTGTTCGGGTTTTATGATTTTCCCGTCAATTTCAACTTCCTCTCCATTGTGCAGTTTACCGAAGAGGGGACCTACAGGAACCCCCAATTCAATAGCCTTTTCCCTCAAAAATCTTGGCTTTTTCTTTTCTTCAATTGAATATGCAAGAGCGGGAACATTATGTCTGACGGATTGGCATCGAATAATGTATTCTTCAGTCTCTTCAATGATTCCAGATTCGATTTCAATGAATTCAAGAGGATATTCATATTTGCAATAACCGAAATTTAATATTGCATTTCTGACTTTATGTAATCCTTTTGGACCATATATGGTTAGTTTTTCTTTTCTGCCATGCAGTCCCAGGGATTGTATGAGTCCAGGAAGGCCTAAAATGTGGTCTCCGTGAAAATGTGTGATAAATATGTCAGATATTTTCATAGGACTTACTTTTGTGTGAAGCATTTGTCTTTGGGTTCCCTCTCCGCAGTCAAATAGCATCACTTTTCCGAATGCCTTGACTGCAATTGAAACTTGATTTCTCTCTTTTGAGTGAACTGCTGAAGAAGTTCCTAAAAATATTATTTCCATATAAATCACTCATCATTATATTATAGAATAAATATATATTTTAATTAATTATTAAAGTTTAGGTGATTTTTTGGATAAAATTATTGAATACATGTTGGCTGAAGATGAAGGATTCGGTGATATTACTTCAAATGCCGTTGTTGAAAAAGATTTGGAAATATCTGCCCAGATAATTTCAAAAGATGAAGGAATTTTAGCAGGAATGGATGTAATTAGAGGCGTATTTGAAGAATATGGTGTTAAAGTCAATTTCTGGTTAAAGGACGGCTCTTCAATATCTAAAAATGATTTGATAATGTCTGTTTCAGGAGATGCAAGAACAATTCTTCTTCTGGAGAGGACAGTTTTGAATTTATCCATGAGGATGAGTGGAGTGGCTAGCGCAGCCAATCATTATGTTAATCTTGTCAAGGATTATGATGTGAGGGTTGCAGGAACACGCAAGACCTCACCTGCAATCGCCAAATTTGATAAATATGCACTTCAAGTTGGAGGAGCAGATACTCACAGATTTAGCTTGGATGACATGGTTCTGATTAAGGACAATCACATTGCTACATGTGAAAATCCTTTGGATGCTTTACTAAAAGCTAAAAAGAATACTAGTTTTTCTAAAAAAATAGAAATTGAAGTGGAAACCTTGGATAATGCAATCGAATGCGTAAAAAATGGAGCAGATATTGTAATGCTGGATAATATGGGCCCTACTGAGGTTAGTGATGTTATTGACAGATTAAATGAGTTAAATATCCGTCAAAATTCATTAATTGAAGTGTCCGGCGGCATTACTGAAGACACTATCTTGGATTATGCCAAGTTAGGCGTGGATATCATATCAATTGGTGCTTTAACTCATTCGTCAAGAAGTTTGAACTTCAGTATGAGATTTTAAGATTATAATCTTAATTTCAAAACTTCTTTTAGTTCTTCATTTGTCATTTCAGTTAAAAATGTCTCGTCATTACTGATGGATTTGCTCGCCAAATCTGTCTTATGTTTGCTTATGGCATCAATTGTTTCTTCAAGAGTTCCTTTTGTAATAAATCGATATACCATGACATCATTTTCCTGTCCAATTCTGTGCACCCTGTCTGTTGCCTGATTTTCAACCGCAGGATTCCACCATAAATCATAATGGATAACATTTTGGGCAGCAGTCAAATTCAAACCGGTTCCTCCGGTTTTGAGTGTTGCAACTAAAATTTTATAATCGTCATCTTCTTGGAATGTGTCAATAACATTTGCCTTTTCATTTCTTGACTGTGAACCGTGCAAGAACAGCACTTCTTGTTTAAACTTCTTGGAAATTAATTTCTGGATAAGTTTACCCATTTCCACATATTGGGTAAATATTAAAACTTTTTCATCAGCATCTAAAATGTTGGATAATATGTCTGCTAAAAGCTCCATTTTTCCAGATTCACTTATTTTAGGATTTTTAATATCTAAAAACTGCGCTGGATGATTGCAGGTTTGCTTCAGGGCAGTCAATATCTTAAGGATTATTCCTTTTCTTTGGATTCCTTTTGAATTCTCAATATCAAAGAATATCTCATCTAAAATGGCATTGTAGAGTTTTATTTGCTTTTTGGTCAATGTGCAGTAAATGTCATTGATAAATTTCTCAGGCAATTCCTTTTTAATGTCATCATCAGTTTTAAGACGTCTTAAAACAAAAGGCTTAGCTATTGTTTTCAAATCCTGCAAGACTTCCTCATCCTCTAATTTTTCTATTGGCATGACGTATTGTCTTTTAAAGTCATCTTTTGTTGAGAGATATCCTTTGTTTACAAAATCGAATATTGACCAGTAATCCATTAATTTATTTTCAATTGGAGTTCCTGTTAGGGCAATTTTGGACCTTGCACTAACGCTTTTAATGGCTTTTGTCTGTTCGGTATTCGGATTTTTGATATTTTGGGCTTCATCGATAACGCATAAAAACCATCTCTGGTCAACAAACATGTCCAAATCTAGTCTGACAACTCCATAGGAAGTTAATATGATGTCATAGTTGTCCAATGGAAATGTCCTGTTGGATCCGTGGTAAATAAAATAAGTCAAATCTGGAGTGAATTTTTTAATCTCATTTTCCCAATTGGATATTAATGTTGGAGGAACAATAATCAGGACTGTTTTGTCGTCTAACAGATTTTTTTCTTTATAATATAGGATTGAGGACAGTACCTGTATGGTTTTTCCAAGCCCCATGTCATCAGCCAGTATACTTCCAAATCCATATCTGATATTTTGAATTAGCCATGAATAACCGATTTTTTGATAAGGTCTAAGTTCACCGGTTAATGAACTTGGAACTTCATAAATCTTATTTTCACTGATTAATTTTTTAAATTTGGCATAATCCTTGTCATTCAAATGTTTTTTCACTGATTTTTCTAATTGGCTGGCCATTTTATATTTTTCTCTTTTAAATTAATTACTGATATTTTGTCGTTAATTGAATATGTTTTTTACTGAATTCCATCCCATATTTTTCTTTCAATTTTGAATATTTGTCTGAAAACAATAAATTAATAATATAGTAAAACGATATATATTAAAGATAGAGAATTATATTTTTTTATAATGGTGATTTAATGGTAAAAATAGCTAAATTGGCTTTGGAAGATGGTACAATTTTAAAAGGAGAAGCATTCGGTTATGAAACCACCAAATTGGGAGAACTTGTTTTTTCTACTGGTATGGGGGGTTACACTGAATCTTTAACAGACCCGTCTTTTAAAGGAGAAATTTTAATGTCTACTTATCCCTTAGAGGGAAATCATGGGGTAAGTGAGAAGTGGTATCAATCTGATAAAGTGCAGGTTGAAGGATTTGTTTGTCGTGAAGTTTGTCGTGAAGTTTCCAACTTCGGACCTCAAAAAACTTTGGATGAGTTTTTAAAAGAATTTGAAACTCCTGGAATTAGCGGAATCGACACCAGGGATTTAACATTAAAAATCCGTGAAAGAGGTTCACTTAAAGCTGCAATCACAACAGAAGATATTGATGATGATAAATTGATTGAGATGGCAAAATCACAACCAAGCATTGAAGATATAGATGTTGTTCCTTTGGTTTCAACAAAAGAAATCAAAGTATTCAATGAAGATGCAGATAAGAAAGTTGCATTGATTGATTGCGGTGTTAAAAGAAATATCATTAACTCATTTTTAGAAAGGGACATTGGTGTTGTATTGTTCCCTTATGATACTGATTATAAGACTGTATTGGATTACTCTCCAAGCGGTTTGATGATTACTTCCGGACCTGGAAATCCGGACAGAGTAACTGAGACAATTGAAACCATGAAAAAATTATCCAGCAGATTGCCTATTTTTGGAATTTGTATGGGTCAACAGCTAATCGCTAAGTCTTTTGGAGCAAGATCATATAAAATGAAATTTGGTCACCGTGGTGAAAACCAGCCGGTAAAGGATTTGGCTACTGGAAAAGTATTTATCACATCTCAAAACCATGGATTTACAATTGATAAAGAATCTCTAAAAGAAACAGACTTGGAATTAGCTCAAATTAACTTAAATGATGGAACTCCAGAGGGTATTTCTCACAAAGAATTGCCTTTAAAATGTATTCAGTACCACCCTGAAGCAGGCCCTGGTCCAAACGATACAAGAAGCATTTTTGATGAGTTTAATCAGGTGATGGAAGATTATTAAAAAAATTAATGAGGATTATATATGCCAGTTGATAAGGATATTAAAAAAGTATTAATTATTGGTTCCGGACCTATTCAAATTGGACAAGCTGCAGAGTTCGATTATTCAGGTTCACAAGCATGTAAATCACTAAGGGAAGAAGGTATTGAAACTGTTTTGGTCAACAGTAATCCAGCTACAATCCAAACTGACATTGATATGGCTGATACAGTTTATACCGAACCATTAACTCCAGAAATTGTTGCTAAAATTATTGAAGAAGAAGAAATTGATGCTATTTTACCAACTATGGGTGGACAAACAGGATTAAATATTGCAACAGGTCTTGGAGATTTAGGATTGCTTGAAGGAATTAAGGTCATAGGTTCAGATGTTCAAACAATTAAAGATGTTGAAGACCGTGATTTATTTGCAAATTTAATGGAAGAAATTGGAGAACAAATTCCAAAATGTCATGCTGTAGAAAGTGTAGATGCTGCACTTGAGGCTGTAAAGGATATCGGTTATCCGGTAATTGTAAGGCCTGCATTCACCTTAGGTGGAACCGGTGGTGGAATTGCACATAACGAAGATGAATTAATTGAAATCGCAAATCATGGTTTGGACATGAGTTTCATCAATCAGGTTCTCATCGACGAATCTGTTCTCGGATGGAAAGAAATAGAGTTTGAAGTAATGAGGGATAAGGAAGACACTTGTATCATCGTATGTACTATGGAAAACATAGATCCGATGGGAATCCATACAGGAGACAGTGTTGTAGTTGCTCCAATTCAGAACTTATGTGATGAAACCATTCAAAAAATGCGTGATGCATCAATCAAGATTATCAGAGCATTAGGAATTCGCGGAGGATGTAACATTCAATTCGCACTAAACCCTGAAACAGATGAATACAAAGTCATTGAGGTAAACCCTCGTGTATCAAGAAGTAGTGCGCTCGCATCAAAAGCAACAGGTTATCCAATTGCAAAAATCTCATCAAAAGTTGCATTAGGAATGACTTTGGATGAAATCAAAAACGATATCACTAAAGAAACTCCTGCATCATTTGAACCTGCCATCGATTATGTTGTAATTAAAATCCCAAGATGGCCGTTTGACAAATTCAAAGGAATCAGCCGTCAGGTAGGAGTTCAAATGAAGGCAACAGGGGAAGTAATGGCTATCGGAAGAACCTTTGAAGAAGCATTCCAAAAAGCATTAAGGTCCCTTGACATGGGCTTTGACGGATTTGAATACATTGAATGGTCAGAAGAAGACTTGTCAAATCCGACTGATTTAATTTATTTCCAAATCTATTCCGCAATCAAGGACGGAATGGACATTGATAAAATAAGAGAACTTACAAAAATCGATAATTTCTTCTTATACAAAATCAGAAACATTGTTAATTTCGAAAATGATGTAACCGCCGAAAAGCTAGATGATGAGTACTACTTAAGAAAAGCAAAACAGTTAGGATTCTCCAATAAACGATTAGCTTCATTAACTGGCCAGACTGAAGAGTATGTCAGAAACTTGCTTTCAAGATACAACATCAAACAGTCATATAAAATGGTAGATACCTGTGCTGCCGAATTTGAGGCAAAAACTCCTTACTACTACAGCAGCTACGATGTTGGAAATGAACTGGTATCAACCACTAAAAAGAAAGTTGTCATTCTTGGTGCAGGTCCAATCAGAATCGGTCAGGGTATCGAGTTTGATTACTGCTGTGTACATTCATCTTTAGCTTTAAAAGAAGATGGAATTGAAACTATATTGATTAACAACAACCCTGAAACTGTAAGTACAGATTACGATATTTCAGATAAACTGTTCTTTGAACCATTGACTTTTGAAGATGTAATGGGTGTAATCGACCAAGAAAAACCGGATGGGGTTATTGTACAATTCGGTGGTCAAACATCAATTAATTTAGCAGTGCCTCTGGCTAATGCCGGCGTAAAAATACTTGGTACTCCATATGAAAGCATTGATAGAGTAGAAGACAGGGAATTATTTGCTGAACTTTTAGAAAAATTACACATTCATCAGGCACCATATGGAACTGCAAACTCATTCGATGAGGCAAAAGAAATTGCAGAAAGAATCACATTCCCAGTATTGGTACGTCCATCATATGTAATTGGTGGAAGAGCGATGGAAATTGTTTATGATGTTAATGAGCTTGAAGAATATATGAAAGAAGCTGTAAAAGTTTCACCTGACCACCCGATTTTAGTAGACAAATTCTTAGAAGATGCAATTGAATTGGATGTTGACCTTTTATGTGATGGTGAAGATGTATTCATAGCCGGTATTATGGAACACATTGAAGAAGCTGGTGTTCACTCCGGAGACTCCGCATGTGTAATACCTCCTCAAACTATTCCTGCACATATTTTAGATGTCATTCGTGAAAATTCAACCAAATTAGCTCTAGAATTGGATGTTAAAGGTTTAATGAATATTCAATATGCAGTAAAACTTGATGAGGAAATGGTCTATATTATTGAAGCAAACCCTCGTGCAAGTAGAACAGTTCCATTTGTAAGTAAAGCTATTGGAGTGCCTCTAGCAAAAGTTGCAACATGGATTATGCATGGAGCAAAATTAAAAGACTTCAATTTAACCAAAGAAATTAAAATAGACCATGTTGCAGTAAAAGAGTCAGTATTCCCATTCTTAAAATTGCCTGAATCTGACACCATATTGGGTCCTGAAATGAAATCCACCGGTGAAAGTATAGGTATAGATGAAAACTTTGGAATGGCATTCTATAAATCTCAACTTTCTGCAGGTATGGAACTTCCTAAAGAAGGAAAAATATTCCTCACCGTTAAAGAACAGGATAAGAAAAAAATCAGACCAATTGCAGAAAAGGCTGCTAATTTAGGATTTGAAATTGCTGCAACCAATGGTACTGGTCAAGCCACAGGTTTAGAAGATATTGAAATAATCAAAAAAGTTTCACAGGGCTCTCCTAACATTAGGGATGCAATACTTGATAAGGAAATTGATCTGATTATTAACACTTCTGAAGGAAAACAATCTGCAAAAGACGGATATATTATCAGAAGATTGGCTATTGAGCTTGGTATACCTTATGTTACCACTTTGGCCGGTGCAAGAGCAGCTTTAAATGCTATTGCTGCTGTGCAAAATAGAGAAATTAATGTAAAATCATTAAATGACTATGCTGATGGAGAATAATTTTTCTCTATCCTTTTTTTTATTAATTATTTGAAAGGTATTCTCCAATATTGATACCGCAAGAAGGACATTCTGTCTCGCCAATTTTTAACCTGCTTTTACACTTAGGACAGAAGTTTAATTTGACCTCATACTCTTTTGTTTGATCAATAACAATATTGACTTCAATTCTTTTGCTGATGTTTGTTTTTAAAACGCTTTTATCCCAGTCATTGTCCATAAGGAGTTTTTTATAATAAAACGCTTCAGTCATTGTGTCGTAGTAACCGATAATTTCGCCCATTCTCTTAATGTAAAAACCCTTAACTTTATGGTCAAACAGGATTTCTCCTTCTCTTTCTTTTTTGTTGAATTTTGTTCCTTTTATTCTACCTCTCGGCCTTTTTTCTGGAAACGGAGGCAACACCATATTTTCATACTTGTTTTCAAGATCACATTCAACAAGCAGGTCATAGTCAAAATTACAAAAAAACAGTGCATCTCTTTCATATAATGCGTCAGATAATTTTCTAAACTCTCCATAATCTTTATTATTGTGTTTAACTCTGTATACATTACCGGTTTTAACAATATTCCTGTAAAAGTATCTTATTTCTTGAGAGTTAATAGAAATCACCTAATAAAAAAAGTTATTTGATGTTGATTATAGTTATATATTTTTTAATATATTACTCTTTTTGAATTGAAAACGTTTTTAGATAAAAATCAGGCAATTGACAAATACTGGACAATAAGGGGTTATTTTTTTAAAATATTCTATGTTTGCCCTTTATTTTGTTAAAATGAAAAAATATTTTAATAAAAAAAATTAGACTTTACATTAATGTTTACAATTTCAAACGCAATCATTTTAAAAGGTCAAAATTTAATTCCGTCTAGGGAAAACATTGTTGTAGATGAAGGTAAAATCATCGAAATAAAAAAGGATGCAAAAGAAGGCAAAATAATCGATGCAGATGGTGCTGTAGCATGTCCTTCATTTATCAATGGCCATATTCATATCGGAGATTCAATAATTAAAGATGAGGGATACGGTTTATCCTTAAGCGAAATGGTAAAGCCTCCGGATGGAGTTAAACATAAGGCATTGGCAAATGCAACTGATGAAGAGCTGATTAATGCCATGCAGGAATCAATGTGGGACATGGTCAACTCAGGAACCACCCATTTCATAGATTATCGTGAAGGTGGAATTGAGGGTGTTAAACTTCTAAGGAAGGCTTCTAAAGATATTCCAATTAAACCAATAATTTTGGGCCGTGACGATAGTTTTTATGGTGATGATCCTGATTTAAGCAAAGTCAAAACAGCTTTAAGGAAACTTTTGAAGGTTGCAGATGGAATTGCTCCAAGCGGTTTTGGCGAAATAACTGAAGAGGTTGCAAGTTTGATTGTTAGCGAATGCAGTAAACAGGGTAAGATTTCATCAATTCATGTTGCAGAATCTGAATCAAACCAAATTGAATCATTAAATGAATTCAATAAAACGGAAATTGAAAAGGGTGTCATTAATGAATTTGACCAATTGGTTCATCTTACAAATCCCAAAAACAATGACCTGGAATTGGTTTCAAAATCCAACCCTAATGTTGTGGTTTGTCCTAGAGCTAATGCAACATTGAACGTTGGTGTTTGCAGATTAAATGAAATGTTGAATTTGGGTATCAGACCACTGCTTGGAACTGATAATGTAATGCTGAACTCTCCAAATATGCTAAGGGAGCTGGAATTTACCTTGAAAGTAATGTCTCTCTATTATAAATCTTATATAAATCCTCAGCAATTATTACAAATGGCTACAACCAATGTTTGCAGTTTTGATGTAAATAATATTGTACAAAAATCTGTTATAGATGAGGGTTATTCCGCCGAATTTATTATTTTCAAATCTTTTTCTAAAAATCCATACCTTAATATATGCAATAGGCTAGAAACGAAAAATATATTATATACCATTAATAAAAAATGTATTGTATAATATCATGGATATAAATCTATATATTATGGGAGTTGTTAATGATGTATAAAAAAATATTGGTTCCGACTGACGGATCAGAATTTGCAAAGAAAGCTCAAAAACATGCATTATTTTTAGCAGGTGTTACAGGTGCTGAAATAGTTGCTGTGAGTGTCACAGAAAATAATTTCATTAGTGGGCTTCCATTGGATGATGAAGTATACCAGTTAAATCAAGTCTTAAACGAAAGATCTCAAGAGAATCTTGAAGAATTTGATAAATTAAATGCAGAGGATATAAAGATTTCTCATGTAATTAAAGAAGGTTCTCCTGCAAGCTGTATTTTAGAAGTGGCAGCTGAAGAGGATATTGATTTGATTGTTATGGGTAGTTCAGGTAAATCTGGTTTTGATAGGTTTATCATGGGTAGTGTAGCAGATAAGGTTGTAAATTCAGCTAAATGCGCAGTGCTTGTAATCCATTAGAGTATTATTTTTATTATTATATTGTTAATATAGGTGTTTTTATGTTAGTTAAAAGAACAATGTCTAAAAATGTAGTCAGCGTTTCCGTTCCAGGTAACAGAGAAAAAGTTTTAGACTTAATGAGAAAAGAAAACAAAGCAGTACTTCCTGTAGTTAAAGATGGTACTGATATTTTAGTAGGACTAGTAACCCGTTCTGATTTAATTAATAATCCTGACGAAGAACAAATTGCAATGTTGATGACTAGAGATTTGGTTACTGCCAGTCCGAGTGAAGATGTAACTGAAGTAGCTAAAAAAATGATTGAAAATGATGTTAGAAGAGTTCCTGTTGTAAATGATGACGGCGAACTTGTTGGAATTATCACATCATTTGATTTGGTATCTAAAGCTTTAACCAAAATGACTGTTGATGATGCAGTTGAAAATTATATGATTACAACTGTTCCAACCACCTGGGAAAAAGCTCCATTAAATGTTGCTTTTGAATCTATGAATCAGTTTGGTTTAAAATCCATTTTAGCATTGGATGATGATGCAAAATTATCTGGTATTTTAACCGAAACAGATTTTATCTCTGAAATTGAAATCATTTCTGAAAGAAGTGAACACAGCTCTACCGTAGGTACTGAAGGAGATAAATGGTCTTGGGATAGTACTTCCGTATTATACATCGAAAAAAATCACTTGAAATTTACAGATAAAGTAGTTAGTGATGTTGCTGTGGGCAATGTTGAAGTGGCTAACTCTAAAACTAAAGTTTCTGACTGCGCTAAAAAAATGAAATCCTTAAACATTGAACAAATTCCTGTTATTGGTGTTGAAGGAGATTTAGTTGGTCTTGTCAGAGCTAGTGATTTAATCAAAGCTTTAGTAGAATAACTGTGATATAATGGCTGTTAGTCCAGTATTGGTGATTAAAACAGTTGGTGATAGTGCGGTTTGTGTTCGTGCAAGATTATATGATGATTTTGTCGAACACGAAATTGTTCTTAACTCTGTTCTTGCTTATTGGTGGGCTAATAACTTGCCTCCAGTTGTCAAATTCTTGGAACTTTTCGAGTCTGTTATCAAAAGGACAATCAATGAGTTGATGCCCCATAAGGGTTTAAAACTCAAATATGAACTTAAGGCCAATAATGATTTGGAAAAGGCATCCGACCTTGAAATCAGTTTGATAGAGATTGAAGCTGATGATGTAGGTTTTAAAATTGATGGCAAACAATTGATTTTAAAGGGTTTGTCAAAAGTTTCCGAAGAATTTGAAGCTAGTGAAGTTGTAAAAACTGTTGAAAAAACTATTGAAACTCCAGACATTGTTTTAAAAAAATATCAGGAAATGAATAAGTGAGTTTTAATTTTTTAATTTTGTGGTGTTTGATGAAGGAGTTACTCCTTTCATTAACATTAATTATCAATTAATTAAATTGATAGTTTTATTCTATTTTTATTATTTACTTTTACGTTATTTTTGTTTACTTAATTTCAATCTATAATTTTTATAAATTGTTTTTTCGCAGATATATGTGTTAATTAAAAAAGGTAGTTATAGTTCATTTTTTATATGGTAAAGTAATTTTTTTGCGTCTTCCTTTTTAATGTCAGGTGATGTTCTAATAAAATCTATAAGTTTATCTTTCTTGTCATTGTCCAGACTTGATGATTTTAATGTTTGGGCATAATTTCTTTTTGGATAGAATGTCTCTTTTGCTATTTGAAGCAGTTCATCTTTTTCATCTTCAGTAATGATGTTTTCAGTAACTGCATTTGTAAAAACATATTTCATATTAATCAGAGGTTCTGAAAGGGCTTCCAGGGTTTCTGAATCAAGCATTACTGCCACATCGTCATCTGAATCGACTTCACCACTTGCATATTGGTTGTAAACATAACCTATGCCAGTCATTCCCAAGGTATCCAGTTCGGATGCTCTCAATGCACCCATACTTGAAGCGCCATAAACTTCAATGCCATTTTTGATTGCATTCAAGATTTCCTTATGGCCGACAGCAGAGTTTTGATGAAATACTCCATCAATTATTCCAATAATGTCAGGATTTTCTTTCATTGCCAAACTCAAATCCCCTCTTTGAATCGGCCTTTTATAGATTACTTCATTGTTATCGTCGCTGTTTAAAATCTCTTTTGCTTCACTAAATGAAAGTGACAGTCCTGCATAAATGATTATTTTTGTCATGTTATCATACTTTTAAAAATCTATAACCTGCTCTTGAAGGGTCTATTGCATAAATTTCCATTTCGGGAATGATGACACGAACAACACTGATGCCCAATTCGGGTCTTGTTAAATCGGTGTATAAAATTTTGCTGATGTCATTAGATATCAGTTCGTCTTTAACAATCTCAATATCTTCGGTTATTGATGTTGTGGATTTATTTTCAATATCTTCTAAACTGATTTTTTCATCTTCCTCTCTGAAGTAATATTTGTTTATTCTCTTCATTCGCTCATAGCCGGCTTCACGGGCAAAATCTGCCCTTACAGTATCTTCACGAGCTCCATTAATTTGAGTTGCTCTACTTTGGGCCACTTCTGTTAAAGCCCTTAGGATTGCAACTTCGGGATCAAGGTGAGTTCCCATTCCCAAAGTCAGAAGTCCCGCATCTTTTGTTACTGTATCATCGGCTGATGCGGCGATTGTTGGAATATCAATGTCTGCTGTAAAATCCATTAATTTAATCTTAATGCCTTCAGATTCGAATTTGTCAATGGCATCATTGACGATTTCACTTTCAATGCTGTCTAAATCAATTTGCGCATAATTTTTATGGGTAAGCTCAAAAATGCTCCATGCATCCCTCTCAATTACTTCAAACATTCCATGCAAAATTGCTTCATCAAGGACATTACCTGAAGCCAAACCGTTGGTATTTGATTTAAATAGGCTATTTGTAGAATTTTCATGAGTATATGGATGATAAACCGCATTTGATGGAACATAATAATCCTCACCTGAAATTATGTCATGAGCCAGATTCCACTCCAAATTCAAACTGGAAATGTCGCCTTTTTCCAATTCCTTTGGCAGGTTTAAAGATTTTGGATCAATATAATTTCCTTTTTTTGATATCTCATCTAGATTGGCTATTACGGTATCATCTGAAGTCTGTTTTTCAGCGGAATATCTCTCAAAACCTTCCATCATTGCAGAAGCCTTAGCATGGTCTTTTGAGATTCCTTTTCCACCATAAATACTCACTGCCCCTTCTTCAGCAGTGGGTCTAATTGCAGTATAGATTGGAAGTCCAATCCTATCTAAATCAGTTATATCTGCAATACGGGTAATTCCAGCGATTTTCAGCTTATCTTCATTAATTTCAATTGTTTTTTTAGGAGCAATTACTCTATGAGTACCTTTGAAGTATGTAAGTTTTTCCGTCATTTTAAATTCCCATAATTAATCTAACAATATTTTCAACACCCATTGTCATTGACATAAATGTCATAATTCCTGCAACGGCAATTGTAATAATCCAGATTCCAATATTCCATCTCAATACTTTTGATCCATCAAGGTTTCCAATTGGAAGTAAGTTAAACACTGCTAAAAAGCTGTTGATTGAATAACCCAAAGCACAAACAATAAATATTAATACTGAAGTCTCGGAGTAAATTGCAGAAGGGTAAACTGCTGAGGGGTAAACCGCTACACATATGGCTAAAAAGATTATTGCAAGGATTATATTAACAATCGGTCCTGCAATTGATATTTTACCGTTAATTTCATCAGTCATGTAATTCGCATAAGTGTAAACTGCACCAGGTGCTGCAAATACGAATCCGAAAAATGATGTAATGAGTGCAAACAGTAATCCTTGAGGCCATAATTTGAATTCTGCCCAGTATCCATATTTCATTGACACAAATTTATGTCCGAGTTCGTGCAATATGAAACCTGCACCTACGCCAACCATAATCATAGGCAATATATGAAGTGCAGCAGTCATATTCCTTCCGGAATTTGCTATTGCAAAAGAAAGCGAAATAACAATAAATGCAATTATTAAATCTCTCACTTCGCTACTTGTAAATTTAAACATAATGTTAAAATATCTAATTTGACTTTAATAAAATTATCTTTTTTTTGATTTTCAATTTGATTTCATGTTTTTTAATCTGTGATTGAAAAATAGTTTTTTATAAGTTAAGTTCAAAAAAATAATATTGGTGTGTAATTTATGCCATTATCAAAACTGAAAAAAGTGTGGGATTACTGCAGTTATAATGTTGTATTTTTCATATTCATATGTCTATTGATATTTTTTTTCAATTTAATTCCGGATTATTCTACAACTTATTTTGGTTGGGAAGTGGGTAGACTAACTCAAGTCATAGTATTAATTCTATTGAATGGATATGGAATGATTATTGCTCATGATAGGATAAATCACGGATATAGGTTACCTAAGATAATACCTAGTGATGTTGTTAATTTTGGAATTAAATCAACTATTGTTTATGCGATTTTTGTTTCTTTTCAAACATTTTTATTGTCAGTTACTACATTATTATTTGGCGTTCCGATATTTGATTTGCACGAACTGCTATTGCACTACCGAGAGACAATTCATATGTTTTTCATTAATTCTCCAGAATATATGCTGATGTTTATCATTATAGGAGGTGTTGTATTTTATATCACCGCCTTTTTGGCCGAAATTGGGCTGGCAAGACTGGCGGACACTAAAAGCATCCTTCAAGCATTTAATGTTAAAGCCATTTACAAAAGCATCAGAATATTTGGTTTTCGCAATTATGTAAGAGAGTATACAGTTATTATATTACTAATTACAATTTTAACCTTAATCAAATCTATCTCATTACATGATTTTGCTCTGGATAATTTATGGGAGATGGTTTTCGGATTTTTAATATTTGCAACTCAATATCTGGGTATTGGGGCAGTATACTGCGAAATAAAAGATGCACAAATAAAATCAGAGCAATTTAAAGAGTCATCGTAAGATTCCTTATTTTTTTATAATACTTTTTCTAAATAATTAAACATGGATTTGCATATAAATAATATTTTAAGAGATTTGGAAAAAGATAATTTTCAAGCTTATTTGCTCACACAATTTACAAATGTCGAATATATTTCAGGATATAGGCCTACCAGCTTCGCTTTTTGCATAATAAAAGAAAATCCAATTATTTATGCATCAGGAATGGACATGGAACTGGCAAATAGGGACTCATCAATTGAAGTTAGGAAATATGAATCATTTGAGGTAATTGTTGATGATTTGAAAAAAGAAGGAATAAAAAGTTTGGCTATTGAACCAACACTGCCATTCAGCACATATGTCAAGTTTAGGGATGACTTTGAAGTTGATTCAAAAACATACATTGACAAACAGAGAATGATCAAAACTCCTTCAGAAATAGAAAAAATAACAAAAGCCACAGAAATTGCTCAAAAGGCTTTTTTAAAGTTGGATATTTTAAACAATAATGGAACTGAAAAGGAGGTTGCATTTGACCTCAACAGATTCATGATTGAAAACGGTGCATCAAAAGAATCATTTGACACAATCGTAACAAGTGGTCCTGCTTCAAGTCTGCCTCATGCAATTCCCGAAGCTAAAAAATTATCTCAACCCATTTTAATTGATTGGGGAGCTATTTTTGAAGGTTATTGTTCAGACAATACTCGTACAATGGTTTTTACCGAAAAACAGCAGGAAATTTGGGATATTGTAGCCGAGGCACATGATAAGGCAATAAAAGCAATTGAACCGGGTCTTAAATGCTGTGAGATTGATAAGGTGGCTCGTGATATTATTAAAGATTATGGTTATGAGGATAAATTTATCCACTCAACAGGCCATAGTTTAGGTTTGGATATTCATGAAACTCCAGGATTTTCCATGCGTGATGAAACAGTAATTGAAAAAGGCATGGTTATAACTGTAGAGCCTGGAATATATTTGGAAGGTGAATTTGGAGTTCGTTTAGAAGATACAGTTTCAATTTCAAAAAAAGCGAATGTTATCGGTAATTTGCCGTTAAGAATAGATTAATTTTAAAAAAAGAAAAAGTTAGGAGAATTTAATCTCCTTATCTTTTAACTGTAATTTTTACTTTTTTACTTACTGTATTGTAGTATTTGCTTGTGTTGTATTTAACTAATGCGTAATAAATTGCTCTTTTTTTCAAGTTAGTTATTTTAAAGGTTGCCTTACCTTTTTCGTTTGTTGTAGCTTTGAAGGTTTTACCGTTTACTTTTATAGTAACTTTAGCATTTTTCATTAAGCCGTTTTTATGGTTTTTCAAAGTAATGGTGTATTTCTTGGTTTTGGTACTTACCTTGAATGTTTTTGCACCTGCGGTTAATTTTGGGGTTCCTTTTTTAACAACTAATTTGAAACTGGTTGAAGCATTTTTAAGATTATCATTACCATCAAATGTAACGTTTGCAATATATGTGTTTGGAATGAATTTTTTCGCATAGCTAGCTAGAATGCTAATGGTTACAGTACCGTTTTCCAAGGTTCCGTTGTATGTTTGATTGTTAACTGTAATGGTAACAGTCTCTCCATTGGATATTGGGTTGCCTGTTTCATTTAACACTAGCAAGTTTATAACTTTTTTAGCAGTATTGAGGTAAGTAACGTTGATTGTATCTTTAGTGTATAAACTAGTTTCCAGTTGAATAGTTTCAACAACGGTATTTGCAACTCCAAAGTAATAATCATCACCGGAATAGTAAATCATGAATACGTTGTATCCTTCACCAATCTCTTCAATAAATGTAATAGGAGTTCCGCTTAAAGTGACATTTGTAATTTCGCCGGTTTGGTTATTGACGAAAGATAGAGTGCCTGTTGCATTTTCTGGAAGTGTAACGTTGATGGTGGCAGTTGTGCCATTGACGTTGCTGCTGACTATCATTCCAGGGAATTCCTTTTCAATTGTGAAATTTTGAGTATTTTCAGCATCGAAGTAATTTTCATCACCGTTATATTTTGTGTATGCTACATAATCCCCTTTGTTGAATGGAGCAAAGTCCGCCCAGATTGCAGTTCCATTGGTCACATCAAGAATTGTGTATTCTGTGTAGTTTTCTTCATCAGACCTTTTAATGTTGACTGTCACATTACCGGTTGCATTTTCAGGAAGTGTAGCATTTAAAACAATGAGAAACTTATCGATAGAGATATTCACATCAAATTCAGGCATTTGTTTTTTAATTGAAAATGTTTGTGTGTTTCCAGCTTTGAAGTATTTTTCATCTCCGTTGTACATTACAAATGCAACGTAATCCCCTTTGTCAAAAGGTACTGAATCTGACCAGACTGCAAGTTCATCTTCTAAATCTATGGTTGCATATTCTGTAAAATTTTCTTCTTCAGCAGTTTTTATGCGGATTGTCACATTACCTGTTGCATTTTCACTGACAACTGCAGCTATTGTTACGAATTGTTTGTCAGGTATAATTTCAACATTGATTTCAGGCATTTCTTTTTCAATAGTAAATGATTGTGTATTTTCAGCTTTGAAGAAATTATCGTCACCGGTGTATTCAGCTTTTAATTCATAATCCCCTTTTTTGAATGATATGAATTCTCCCCAGATTGCGGTTCCGTTTTCTATTTTTTCGGTTGCATATTTAGTGAAGTTTTCCTCATCAACATTTTTAATGTAGATTATGACGTTACCTGTTGCATTCGGATTAACGCTAGCGTTTAGATTCACGAAACTATCGTCTGTTGTAACTGTAAGATTCAAGTCAGTTCTGTCTTTTTTAATCATGAATGTTTGTGTATTTGTAGCAGGGAAGTATTCCTCATTTCCGTTATATTTAGTGAATACAACATAATCTCCTTTAGGGAATACTATTTCATTCTGCCATACTGCAACTCCGTTTTCCATATCTATGGTTGCATATTCGGCGTAGTTTTCTTCTTCAAATCTTTTAATGTTGACTGTTACAGTACCTGTTGCATCTGCATTGGCTATTGCTACTAGTTGAACAAAGCTTTGGGATGTTGAAACGCGAACAGCAAAATCAGTTGTTAATTTTTTTATTTCAAATACTTTGGTTTTGGAAGTTAAAAGGTAATTGTTGTCTCCCAAATAAGTTATATCTGCATTGTAATCCCCTTTATCAAATGCCATATATTCTGACCAGACTGCAGTTCCGTTTTTAATTTTAACAGTGGTATTTACTTTATAATTTTTAGCATTGACTTCTTTAATTTTGATTGCAACATTACCAGTTGCATTTTTATTAACATTAGCGGTAATGGTAACATATGCATCGGTTTTTTCAAGTTCACAATCCAAATTCGGATCTTTTTTCTTATTATTTGAATCGGCTGATATTGTATCAATGCCATTATTCGTACTTAAATCATCATCAATGTCATCTATTGGTGCTGATTGCACTTCAAGATCTTCAACATTTGCAATTGCATCATTATCAGTGTTTATATCTTCACTTGCAACTACACA
>NZ_JBGULU010000094.1:0-15121 GCF_045116495.1 Methanobrevibacter sp.
GATTATAATAAATTTGATGAAGAGACTAAAAAGTTTTTAGTATAATGGCAGTCAACTATTATTATATGAATATTAAAGGTAGTACAAATATCGTGGGTCTTATCGGCCATCCGGTTGAACACAGTTTTTCGCCGCCGATGCACAATGCCGCATTTCAAAGTCTGGGAATGGATTATGCATATGTCGCATTTGATGTAAATCCTAATGATTTATCTTCTGCAATTGAAGGGGCAAGGTCATTAAACATAAAAGGTTTCAATGTCACCATTCCTCACAAAATTGAAGTGATGCAGTATTTGGATGAGCTTGATGAGGTTGCAGAGCTGATAGGTGCCGTAAACACAATTGACTTTAAAAACCTGAAGGGATACAATACCGATGGAATCGGTGCAATTAAGGCTATTGAAGAGGTAACAAAAGTCAAGGATAGGGATGTTATTGTTGCGGGAGCTGGAGGCGCTTCAAGGGCAATATCATTTTACCTTGCCAGATTCGGTGCCAGTTCAATAACAATACTGAACAGAAATGTCGAAAGGGCTCAAAGCCTTGCAGGTGATGTTTTGGCATCCGATTTGATAGGTGACGTTAATGCAGATTCAATTTCAGAAATTGACAATCTGCTGGGTGATGCGGATATTTTGGTGGATACCACTCCTTTGGGAATGGATCCTCACATTGACGATGAGCCTATTGCAACTGCAGACAATATGCATGAAGATTTAGTGGTTTTTGATGCTGTCTACAATCCTAATGAAACAGTACTTTTAAAAGAAGCTATTAAAGCAGGGGCAAAGCCTGTTTATGGAATTAAGATGTTGCTTTACCAGGGTGCTGAAAGCTTTAGAATATGGACTGGCCGTGATGCGCCGATTGATGTGATGGAAAAAGCGCTTAATGAATATTTAGGAAGATAATATGGATTTAATGTTTGACATATCAGGATTGGCATCTGATGAAGATGAATTTTCAACTTCAAAAAAAGATGTATTGAAATTTCTAAAGATAATAGGAGTTGACACCCGTTTCATTTCATATACTCCTCAAAAAATCTACATTAACTCCCTGAGATTTTCCAGGTTTTCAAGAACCCGTGAACAAACCTTCAATAAGCAATATCCTGATATAAAAGTTGTAAGAAATACCCTTTTTCAAAAAATATGCTCAAAATCTGCCAAGAATTTGACATTGGAAATCAAACCTAACTCCACAATATTGGTGCCTGAAGATAATTTTATCTGCGAATTATTATTGGAGCCTTATACTCGCAAATATGGGGTTAAACTTGTTTATGAAGGAGATTATGATTTAAAGGTTAATCCGTTAATTTTGGATGATAAGGTCAATACCATATTTGAAGGAATTTTTGCCGGTGAAGGTTTAAATTTAATAGACAGTGAAAATGAAATCTATCCCTTGGCCAATGTTTCACTTGATTGGATTAACTCATTTTTAGAGATGGATAGTCAGGAATTGATTGAAGGTGAAAATAAGGATGATTTGGCCATTTCGTTTTCTGAATTTTTAGAGGATGTTGCTCCACAGTTTAGGGAAAATGTTGTTAGCGCATCAGAGTTCATTGATAAAAAAAAATAAAAATTAAAAACTGAAAAGAGACACTTGCTTATCAGTTTTCTTTTTAGGTTTTTCTTCTTTTTCTTCTTTTTTAACTTCCTCTTCTGTAACTTCTTCTGTAACTGGTTCTTCCTCAACAGTTTCTTCAACTGTTTCTTTTTTAGGAGCTGCATCGGTAATTCCTGGAATTTCAAAAGGAAGTTCTTCTTCAAATGTTTCCTCTTCAATGACTTCTTGAGCTTCAGTCATCATCTGATTTTGAAGTTCTTCAAATCTCCTGTCCCGTTCTTCAACTCTCATTTGCGCTTTTTGTTTTTCCATTTTGGTAATGACTTTTTTAGGGATTTTTCTGGATCTGAATCTTTTGATTTCATTTTCTTCCAAATCTAAAAAGTCAGATATTTCCCAGGCAAGCTCATCATTTTTAAACATTATTTCCAAGTATGGAAACATTGAAATGGCTACAGCATGTGAAATGTGCATTTTATCAGACATTTTTTCAGCTATTCCATCTCTCAGGTTTCTTTTCCCTCTGTTACGGCCCATCAGTGTAAATATTGTTGGGGTTTGTATTTTTGTGAATTTTTTATAGGTTTCCTTTTTTGACGAACTTACGCCGATTCCCATAAAATCGCTTGCATATCTCCAGTAACCGTAATTTCTGCTGCTTTGAGCTCTTCCAAAGTATAAATCAGCTTTTGCTATATTTTCATAAGCTTTTTTGATTTCATTCTTATTGGTATATTCTCTTGGAATATTTTCTGCAATATACTCCATTACAAGGGTAGGATCTTCATCAACTCTTAAGGCCTCTCTTACATGTTGTGGGTTTTTGCTTTTCAAAACACCGGTTATTGCATTGAAAATATCTGATCTGTCATCCTTGATTCTTAAGTCTTCAACATCTTTTACTTCCAGCACAGTGTCTTTATCAGATAATGCCTGAAGCGTATTTATTGCAGATCTCACATCTCCCTGTGATTTGACAGCTATCTCTTTCATTGCTGCAGGATTCACTTTAATTCCTTCATTTGCAGCAATCTTTTTTAGCAATGCATTGATACTGTTCCATCGGGATTTCTTCATTTTGATGACAGTACATTTAGGTTTAATGGATTGCAGGCGTTTTGAGTAAAAATCATTTGCAATTAAAATCATCGGATGCTTGGAGTTTTTAATTATCTCTCCAATGGCTCTTACTCCTCCACGGTCATTGGTTCCGTGAATTCCGTCCACTTCGTCCATGATGATTAACTTGTATTCGTCTCCAAATAGTGACCTTGTAGATGAGGATTCTCCAATAGTGCTTTTAATAACATCATGGGAACGTTTG
The DNA here is from genome assembly GCF_045116495.1 of Methanobrevibacter sp. Taxonomy (GTDB): domain Archaea; phylum Methanobacteriota; class Methanobacteria; order Methanobacteriales; family Methanobacteriaceae; genus Methanocatella. The sequence continues at coordinate 2,906 of NZ_JBGULU010000094.1, forward strand.
TCACTTGCATTAAGTTCAATGTATTCTGAAAACTCTTTTGCAATAATTAGAGCAAGTGTGGTTTTTCCAATTCCAGGAGGTCCAACTAAAAGTAGAGGCTGCTGAGGATTTCCACTTTTCCATTTTGAAACCCATTCTTGGATTATTTTTTTCTCTTTGTTATTGCCGACCACTTCATCTAGACTTTGCGGTCGGTATTTGTCAGTCCATAACATTTCCATACCTTAAATGAATTTGGTTAGAAGAGCTTCAAGCTGGATTCTTGGGTTTGCTCCTTCCCTTATTCTAAAGTCACAATCTGCAATTGAGTTAATTAATTCAATATAAAAATCAGGTTCCATTTTACCTTCAACGACTCTTTTGGAAACTTCCTGGTAAATTTGAGTAACCATGTCTTCTCCGCTGGTTCCCTGCAGCACCATGGTTTCTCTCAGTATTGTTCTTGCTCCTAAAAAGTCTCCAACGAGTGCTTTGTTAATCATGTTTCCAATCTCTTGAGGTTTTGCTTTAGAAACCACTTCATAAACTGATTCTTCTGTTACTGTTTCGCCTTCGGAAGTGGCGGCTTGCAACACGTTAACGGCTTTTCTCATATCTCCTTCAGCAAAGTAAACGATAGTTTCTAAACCTTTGTCATCTGCTTCAAAACCTTCATTTTCACAAATATACTGTAAACGTTCTTTGATTTCTTCACCTTTTAGCGGAGCGAATCTGAATATTGCACATCTTGATTGGATTGGGTCGATAATTTTTGATGAATAGTTACATGAGAGTATAAATGAAGCGGTTTTTGTATACATTTCCATTTCACGTCTGAGTGCATGCTGTGCGTCTTTGGTCATGTTGTCTACTTCATCCAGAAAGATTATTCTAAATGGGGCGCCTACAGGTTTAAGTCTACAGAAACTTTTGATGCGGTCTCTTACTGTGTCAATTCCTCTTGCGTCGGATGCATTTAATTCTAAAAAGTTTTGCCTCCAGTATTCGCCTAATATTGACTTAACCAATGCAAGGGCGGTAGTTGTTTTACCAACACCTGCTGGACCTGTAAACATTAAGTTAGGCATGCTTCCTTCGCCTACATACTTTTCAAGTCTGGTAATGATTTGCTTTTGTCCTACAATGTCTTCTAATTTTTGTGGTCTATATTTTTCTACCCATGGTCCGCTCATTTAATCACCGTTATATTATAGTAACATTTATGTATCATGTAGTTAAATTATTTTTTGGCTTACTGTTTAATATATGAAATCCAATAAATATATAATTAAAGAGAGCATTTGATGAGTAATGTTTACAAAAATTCAAGGTGTAAAAAATGAGAGGCACATGGCGACTTAGATTAAGAATGGTACTGACATCAGTATTGCTGTTTACAATCGTATACATTTTGGTTTCTCTTGTAGCGAGATATTTGGGAATAAGCAGCTGGTCTTTTTATATGTGGTTGAGTTTAGGAATTGTATTTTTACAGTATTGGTTTGGTCCATCTTTAGTAAAAAGGTCCATGAATGTAAGGCCACTGTCAGAAGCGGAAGCGCCTCATATTCACAAAATGGTTGAGGAGCTTGCACAGGAAGCAGGAGTTCCAAAACCGGAAGTCGGTCTGTCCGAGGTTAACATTCCAAATGCATTTGCATATGGAAGAACAAGCAGAAGCGGTCATATTGCAATTACTCGTCCGATTTTAGGTCTCTTGGACTATGATGAGCTAAGGGCAGTATTAGGTCATGAAATGGGTCATATCAAACATAATGACATGGCTGTAACCGCTGCCGTCAGTGTGGTTCCTATGGTTTGCTATTACCTTGCGTTGTCATTCATGTTTTCAGGTGACAACGATAACGGTGCAGGAATCATAATCGGAATTTTAGGATATGTATTTTACTTAATCGGACAGTTGCTGGTATTGTTCATCTCAAGAACCAGAGAATATTATGCCGATGAAGCCAGTGTGGAATATGGCAATCGTCCGGCAGCTTTGGTGTCTGCACTTTATAAACTGTCATATGGTGCTGCAAGATGCAATGACGAGACTATCAATGATTTAAATACAAACCGTGCATTTTTTGTCAATGACATTAACAATGCAAAACATGACGTTACAGATTTCCAGCAAATAGACTTTGACGGTGATGGAAAAATCTCAGATGAAGAGTTAAGAAGACTTGCAAACGCAGATGTTAAAATTTCAAAGAAAAGTGGGGCTATGGAATTGTTTTCCACTCACCCAGATTCCTTAAAAAGAGTAAAAAGATTAGCAGAATTAGAAAATTAGGTGTAAATTATGAAGATGATTTTAGATGAACGTGGTAAAAAGCATGTTTTAAAGCAGGGAGAAGAATTTCAAAGCGACTTGGGAATTATAAAAGCCGATGTATTGGACAATGCCGAAGTTGGGGATGAAATAAAAAGCCATAATGACCACTCATTTAAAATTATAAAACCTAATATCAACGATTTCATTGACGTGATGGAAAGGAGATGTTCAATACTTCTCAAAAAAGATATAGGTTATGTATTGGCTCACACAGGTTTGGGGGCAGGTTCAAGAGTTGTTGATGCCGGAACAGGTGCAGGAGCCATTGCATTGAACTTTGGAAATGTTGTAGGCTCACAGGGTCATGTTTATACCTATGAGATTCGTGAAGATTTTGCTGAAATTGCTAAGAAAAACATTGACAATTTCGGAATTGAAAACATAACTGTGAAAAATCAAAATATTAAGGATGGAATTGATGAGGACAACATTGATTTGGTCTTTTTAGACTTGCCGAAACCATTTGAGATATTTGAAGAAGTTTATGACTGTTTAAATGTTGGTGGATGGCTTGCAGTTTATGCACCGTATATTGATCAGGCTAAACTTTCTTATAGAATCGCCAAAAAAGTGGGCTTTTATGACATTGACATAAGTGAGATTTTACAGCGTGGGCTAGAGGTTCGTCAAAATGGTGTAAGGCCAAAAACACGTATGGTTGGCCACAGCGGATATTTACTATTTGCAAGAAAATTATAGCTATGATTTAATTTGATATAGCCATAATTATCTTACTATTTTTTTTAAAATATTTAATTATTTTAATCCTATCTTCTATATTTTTGTTTGTGTGAAGATTTTTCAGATATTTAATCAATAACATCCTCATGGATGAATTACTCTTTCAGGCAGATTATATTTGCTGTAATTTTGAGCTATTTTATCAACAGTTCCATCTTTAAACATTTCATCCAAAGTTTTTTGGACTTGATCTCTTAATTCTGTATTACCTTTTTTAAATCCAATACCGTAGTGTTCATTAGGTAGTGTTTCATTAAGTATTTTGCAGTCAGGATATTTTTCAACCACTATGTAATTTGCAATTCCATAATCTGCAATAACTGCATCACAAACTCCGGACTCCAAGTCTATTAGAGCAGTATCGTAGTTATCCACTTCAGTTATTTTATTAAAATTGCTATTTAAAGTAGAATTTTCTTTAATTTTATTTAAAACTGAAGTTCCGTCTTCAATTTCAATTGATTTTCCTTTCAAATCATTAAAACTGTTAATATTGGAATTTGATTTCACAATAACGACTGGGGTGTTGTTAAAGTAAGGTTTGGACCAGGTATAATTATCTTCTCTTCCATTTATGGTAAATTCACTCCAAATGCAGTCAACCTCATCACTGTTCAATTCTAATTCTTTTGTATTCCAATCTATAATCGGCAGTGGTATAAATGTCCAATTGTTCCTTTTACACACCTCTTTAGCAAGCTCAATGTCAAAGCCAGTATAGTTTTTATCGTCAGCTACATATCCAAACGGCGGAAATTCACTATTAAAGCCAATTATGAATTTTTCATCAGTATTTTCTAAATTGGCTGAATTGCTGTTGAAAAAATCAAACATGTTTGAGGCGCTCACAGTACTTATCATTAGAAATATTGTTAATGTCAATGTTAAAATTAATATAATTTTTTTATTCATTTTTTAGCTCCCTTATTTTTTTTTGTTTATGTTCATTAAATATAAATTTTATTTATTTGATATTTGTAAAAAATGATATTTTTCGGGAGCATTTCCATAATGAAATATAAAAGTTAAGAACTATTTTGGCTAAGTTGTATTTTGAAAGGGTGTTTTTAATTCATTAAAAAAATAAGTTTTGGAATAGAAAAGTCTATTCCATAAATATTGCCGGTTTGTAAGGCATTGCGTTTCTTGCCTTATTTTGAGGGTCGTAGGAATCATCGGTGTGGATAATGACTTCTTCACCTACTTCTTCGGTAATGTAGTCAAGTGCATCATTAAGAATTTCTTCTTCATTGATTTTACCGATGTATCTTGTTTTAGTCATTTCTTTACCGATTTTTTTAGCTACCATGGCTATTTCTTTCTTATCGTCGTAAATATTAGCTCCAATAGCTCTTCCCATAATTTGGCCAATATCAGGTTTTCCAACTTCGTCAGCTATTTTGTATAATTCCCATTTCCAGTCAGGGGCAAGATAAATGTGAACTTTGGAAATATCTTCTTTAACCATCTTTTTGATTTGTGTTACATCTTTAATGACGTTTTGCACAAATTCTTCTGATTTTTCAATTTCCACACTGACTGATGATTCATCCGCTTCAGGCCAACTTGCTTCACTTACAAAGCCTTCTCCGCCATATTCAGACCATAATTCTTCTGAAGTATGTGGTGTGAATGGTGCTAAAAGCCTAATCCAGGCTTCAAGAACAGTTGATAAAACATAGATAATTGCAGGGTCTTGTGAGTCAATTAAATGTTTAACTCTGTAAAGGTAGTGATCCACATCTTTTTTAAGCAGGAATAATGATTCCTGTAGAGCCTGTCTTGTTTGGAAGACTTCTAATGCTTCTGTTGATTTTTTAATATGCTGGTTGAGCTGACTAATCATCCATAAATCGATGGTACGTGTCAGTTCCACTTCTTCAATATTGCTTAAATCTAATGGAGAGCCTTTTATCTCTTCAATTTTAGCTGCAAATTCTCTAAACCATTCAAGTCTTCTTTTGGTTCCAAGAACTTCTTTTTCTCTCCAATCGAAGTCTTGCCATGGTTCAGCAGAAGCCATTAAGAAAAGCCTTACAACATCTGCAGTGTAATCGTTAATAGCATCCTTTAAAAGAATAACATTACCTTTTGAAGATGACATTTTATTTCCTTCTAAAAGGCCCATTCCAAATACTACTGTACCTTTTGGCCATTTTTCTTCAGGATAAATTGCACTGTGGGTAAACATTAAAAAGCTTAAGTGGTTACCTACAAGGTCTTTTGCAGACAGTCTCCAGTCAAGAGGATACCAGTAGTTGAATTCATTTTGGATTTCAGCTACTTTGTCTGCAGGAACGCTGATATCTCCGGAATCTTTATCCAATAATACTTTATCAAAGAATGCTGGAGTCAAATCATCAGGATTCATGTCTCTTAAGTATTTTGCAATTGTATAATAGGACATATAAATTGTGGAGTCGGTCAACGGTTCGATTAACCATTGATTGTCCCAAGGAAGTCTTGTTCCAAGTCCTACTTTTCTGGAACATGCCCAGTCATCCAGCCAGTTAATGTAATATTCAAAATTACTTTTGAGTTCTTTTGGAATGATTGTTTCGCCTTCAAGAACATTTAAGGTTTTTTCGGTCCATTCTTCGTTTCCGTATTTCATGAACCACTGGTCATCCATGATTTTAACAACACAATTGTTTCCACATCTGCACACAACAGGCCTTTCAGCAAAGTCATACATGATTGTAGCCATATTTTCGGCTATTAATTTTTCTTTTAACTCTTCACGGGCAAAACGAACTTTCATACCTCCAAAGTCTGGAATGGATTCAATGATTGTTCCTTTACTGTGTTGTTGTTTGTACAGTTCATTTGTGGCTTCATGTAATTTTTCATCATTCTGGTCAGTAATTCCTAATCTTTCGATGATGTCTGCTGCAGGGATTTCACCGTAGCCTTTAAGGGTACATACTGGAATCGGATGAACATTTTCAATGATGCCTTCTAAATTGTATTTGGCTATTAATTCATCATTATTTTTCAAATCTTGAAGTGCAATGTAGTCTGCCGGTGCATCAGCAGGTTCGGAAAATACAACACCGCTTCCGTAGGATGCACTTACAAAACTTGCAGGGAATACAGGTAATTCATCACCTGTAAATGGGTTTTTAGCCATTTTTCCAATTAAATCATTAGGGTCAATTTCTGAAATGATTTCTAAATCTTTAATTTGGTGTTGTAAATTGTAGTGAGCTTCTTTTGTAATTACCCAGTTTTCACCTTCGGCATTAGCAAGCACGTATTCCACATCCGGATTTAACCAGATGTTTGTTGCTCCGACAATGGTTTCAGGCCTTAATGTTGCAGTTACAAGGATTTTATCTTCAATAGGGAATTTTAGAAGTGTAAGTTCATTGACGCCCACTCCTTCACCTTCAAGTAAATCATGGTCTCCGACAGGGTTGTCACAGTTTGGACAGTATTTTACAGGGTGTTCTCCTTTAGCAACTAAACCTTTGTCGTGTAAAGTTGTTATTTGCCATTCGATGAATTTTTTGTAGGTCGGATCAATTGTTCTGAATTCCCTTCTCCAATCTATTGAATAACCCATCTCTTCCATCACTTCATGATATTCAGTTGAAAAGTATTTTACAATAAATTCAGGGTCTTCCAGTTTTGGTAAGGTTTCTTTTGGAACTCCGTGAACTCTTTCATATAAATCCAAGGTCCATGGGTCTTTTCTTTTGATTCTGTCTGCAATACCAATGACGGGTGCACCGGTTACGTGCCATGCCATTGGGAATAGGACATTGTAGCCTTCCATTCTTTTAAATCTTGCATAGACATCTGGCACGGTATATGTACGGCCGTGACCTATGTGCATTGCTCCACTTGGATATGGAAAAGCTACTGTAAGGAATAGTTTTTCTCTCTCATCCGGGTTTGATTCAAATAATTTTGCATCTGCCCATTTTTTCTGCCATTTTTTTTCAATATTTTCGCTCACTAAATCACCACTATAAGATTGTTTTTTGAGGACTTTCAGGAACTTTGCTTTTATGTTCGCTCCTTTTTATCTTTGTAATAATCATATCAACATCATCAACTGAAATGTCTAATTTTTGAGCTATTTCAGTGTTTTTCATATCTTTTTCTGTGTAAAAATAAAGTATTTTATCAAGCAAATCATAGCTCATTCCGATTTCATCTTCATCGCTCTGACCTTCCCATAGGCCCGCACGGGGAGGCTTGTTAAGGATTTCTTCGGAGATATTTAAATATTCACTTAATTTGAAAACTTCACTTTTGTACAAATCACCAATCGGCTCCATATCACATGCACCGTCTCCATGCTTTGTAAAGTAACCGATAAGGATTTCGCTTTTATTACCTGTTCCTATAACGAGGTAATTTTTATAATTTGCATAATAATAAAGCACTGACATTCTAATTCTAGCTTTAAGATTTCCAATAGCCAGATTATTATTGTCTAACTGTGTAAGTGATAAATATTCTTTTAGAATACTGTCAATAGCTATCTGCTTATAATTCATTCCCAGATTTTGCGCTACTTCACTTCCATGAATATTATCTTCTGTCGGTGTTGTTGCTGAAGGCATTGTAATTCCAAATACGTTGTCAGGACCAACTGCCTCACAGGCCAGATATGCAACAAGGGTTGAATCAATTCCTCCACTCAATCCGATAGCAATTCCATCACTATTGGCTTCATTGACTTTAGATTGAATGAATTCAATAATGTCTGATTTTGTTTTTTCTAAATCTATTTCTGGAATTTCACTCAAATTTTCACCAACTTTATCATTTATACATAAAATAATATGTAGTTATTAATTAATAAATTATATTATGAATGTTAAGTTACTTTGTGAAAAATCGTTTTCTGAAGATGACCGGGAAATTGTTGACCGGTTTGTTGAGTTTCAGGAAGCATTAATAGAAGCCAATACTGATAAATTAGACGAATTTATTTTAAAAACTGATGAATTTGTTAATTTAATCGGACTTCAATCAAAAAAAGAGTTTATTTCTTCTGTTGGCAGTGATGTTTTAAAGTTTAATGGTTGTGAAATAATTGATCCTACAATATTGTTTGATGATGTTAATTCCGCTTCACTGATAGCCAAAGTTAGATTGTCTGTTGAAATCAACGGCAAGGAACTTAGAGTTATTTCAGATTCCGTTGTTAGTTTTGAAAAAACTGATGGAAAATGGTGTCTTGGCAAGTGGGAAAATTAATTTTTATTGCTTAAAATATCAGTTAAGTCATCAATTTTTTTATTCAGGGTTTTTGTTTCGTTTTTGAGTTGTTCAAGTTCATCTTTTAAATCTTCATTTTCTTCCTTAATCATATTTATGTGCTCACGTAAGGTTTGCCTTGTTTCTTCTTCCGGCTGGCGCATGTATAATGCAGACATTGCAGCGGTAAAGACGCTAATGAACAGAACCCCAATTATGATAGTTAGCATTCCGAGTACTTTTCCTGCACTTGTTGAAGGTGTCAAATCTCCATATCCGACACCTGTGATTGTTACAAGGTTATACCAGAATGAATCGAAGACGGATAAAAAGGAGTCATCCAGCGTAAATAGGATAATGGATGATATTGCCATGTAAACTATTAATATGATTGTTAATGTTCGAAGTAACTGGTTTTCCACGAAATATTTGAATGAATGAACGTTGGTTTTTCTTATATTTACAATCCTGATTACTTGGAAGAATTGAATTATTCTAAAAGCTCTAAATAATGTCAAATATCTTAGGAATATGAAATTAAATGGAATTATGGATATTATATCTATTATATGGCTTTTTAAAAACTCCTCAGTAGTTTCATCTCTATTCAGATATTCTGAAATTAGATTTATAGCAAGTAAAATACAAACAAACAGGTCAAAATATGCCATGAATTCGATATCGTTAGGAGGTAAATTATAAACAGTTATAGCGATAATAAAAATTAAATCTATAATAATTAACAATATCAATATCAGATTTTTAAATTCTATTAATTTCTCATTTTCTATTATGTTTTTTAGGTTCATGTGATTTTTCCCGTAAGATTTGCATTATTATTAAATTTTTTTGTTAATATATTTTAGCTAAAAATAATTTAAATAATCTTATAACTGAAACATATTGTGGTTAAAACTGTATAATTACAATTATGCAGCTTTTTATAAAAAATAATAGGTGAGGAAAAATTAATTCCTCATAGTTTCGATTTATTTTAAAACAAATTTCTTTATACCAATAATACTTAAGATTATAGCTATTATATAACCTATTAAAGAAATTAAAGGCATGTCAAATACTCTTGGTCCAAATGAAACAACTGAAGAACCGATTATAAGTGCAGATACCAATGCGATTATTGAAACCTTATCGGTAATGTCGACTTCAAAGCGGAATTGCAATTCTTCATTATCGATTTTGTGAATGGTCCTTGTGAGAAGTTTTGGCAATGAATGAAGCATGTGTTCATACAAAATCAGGTTGCTTTTTTTGCCCCTTAAAAACTGTTTAGGACTCAGTCTTTGTTTTGCAATTTGTGAAGCAACAGGTTTCACTGATGCGAAAACATCGATTTCAGGGTCTAGATTGTGTGCAATGGCTTCAATCATTGACAGTCCTCTTGCCATTGTAACAACTTCATTTGGAAGAATAACTCCATATTCTTGCATAAGGTTAAGCAGAGCCTCTAAAACACCATCGAAACGATTGAGCTGTACACCGAAGTACCTTCCGAATAAATCATTCAGGTCTCTTCTTAAACTGCTTGTATCAATGTCATAATCCAATATGTCCATGTACATTAACTGGTTTATCAAACCGTCAACATCCTGGTCTACAAATAATAACATTACCTCGGAGAGGTCACGTTTGAATTTTTCATCAAAGAATCCCATCATACCTAAATCAAGGTAACACACGACATTATCCTCTAAAATCATTATGTTTCCAGGGTGAGGATCTCCATGGAAAAATCCATCAATGAACAGTTGTTGAAGGTATGAATCTAGAACATATTTTGCCAAAAGTTTTTTATCAAATTCATCGCTTGTGCTTGCATAGACGTCATTTAACTTTGTACCCTCAATGAATTCCATTGTTAAGATTTTTGAAGTACAATACTTGGCGTATGTAGCGGGAATGTGGATATTTGGATTTTCAACAAAATTCATTTCAATGCGTTGCATATTCATGAATTCATTATTGTAATCAATTTCCTTGTGAATGGAACGGTCAAACTCTTCCATGATTCCTGGCAAGTTCAGTTTTCTAAGATTAGCATTCCATTTATCTGCACGGTTAGCGACATATTTCATTATCCTTATATCAAGGTCAATCTTATCGGTGATGCCCTCTTTTTGGATTTTAACTGCAACTCGCTCACCAGTAATTAGTTTTGCTTCGTGAACCTGACCAATTGATGCGGTTGCTAGTTCTTCATGTTTGAAATCAGTAAATAATTCATCAATGTTTCCGTTGAGCTCTCTTTCAACAATTGCTTTGACCTGGTCATATGATATGGCAGGATTGTCATCTTGTAAGTTGGCCAATTCATTTGCAATTTTTTCGCCGACAATATCTGGCCTTGTACTTAAAAGTTGACCTAATTTGATGAATGTTGTTCCCAATTCCTGAAGCATTAATCTTAGTTTAAGAGGAATTTCGTCATCTAGTAAAAGATTGTGTTCTTCTTCATCAGTTTTGCGTATTTTGCTTTTTGCTGTTTGGCCCAAAATCTTATCGAAGCCATATTTTTTTATGGCTTGCCTAATTTCACCCAAACGCTCTTTAGTTTCCTTATCCATTATACCACATTGTTATAATTTAATTTTCAACAGGTTTCGCTGTTAAGAATGCTATTCCTTCCAAAATTAAACATATTCCAACTAGGATTGCAGTATATAATGGTTGTGCAATTGAAACGGCAGCGAGGTATACTGCTACAAAACCTAGAATTAAAATTAATACAGATGTAATTCTTGATATTGAACCTAATCCGAAAATAATGCCTATAATACCTGTAAATATCAATATAAATGCAATCAAGTAGAATAGATATCCAACAATGAAAGATAACGCATCAATTTTATAAATAAATAGAATTCCGAATAGTATTGCACAAATTCCAATCAGTATATTAAGTGCTGAAACATGTGCCATCATGCTCCATATGGAAAATCCATCAATAATCGAAGCAAATCCGAATGCTATCAAACATATTCCTGCAATCCATGATACTGCTTGTGCACTATACAATGGGTAAATTGCAAAAATTAACCCTAAAATTATTAATATAATTCCTAACGCTTTCTTAAAATCCATATTTATTCACCTATTAATGTTTTATATATATATTATTATTTATATTTTAATAGGAGGAAATATATTTCATTTGCAGAATCTATCCTCATGATATGCTGTTAGGGAATCTGTTGCATCTGCAGTTAAATTATCATTTTATCGCTTGTATGCAATTTGTGCCGATAAAATCAATGTAAATTATTAAAAAAGGTTTGTGGATATCAATCTCACTATTTTACGTTAATTTCACTGATTTTCATAAGATTATCATTTTCGTAGACAATTTACAAAAGATATATTATCTCCACAAATTATAATTAATAAACAATATTAAAAATATACTTAATGGGGAATAATTATGAGTGATGACTTTCGTTCAAAAGGTGGTAAAAAAGCAGCTATTGTTGCGATAAGTGCTAATTGCTTTTTGACTGTTCTAAATATCTCTGTTGGATTCATTTGTGGAAGTAGTGCATTAATTTCTGAAGGGCTCATACATTTTCAGACATAATTACAACAATTGTCGCCTATATAGGTTTTCATTATAGTCAAAAACCTGCAGATTTAGAACATCCGATTGGATATGGTCGTGTAGAAGCCTTAAGTGGATTGTTTATTGTACTGTTTTTATCCCTTATCGCCTGGGAAATTTTTGAAAAAGCTATTAAGCAGATATTCTTCAATCAGAATTTAACTGTTCCGGATATCCATGTTGCCATTATGGCTATTGTAGGTATTTTTATTAATTTTGCAGTCAGTAGCTATATAATTCACATAGGAAAACAAATTAATAGTCCTGCCATTGTCGCTGATGGTCAACACCAAAGAACAGATATATTTTCATCAATTGCAGTATTGATTGG
>NZ_JBGULU010000095.1:0-11315 GCF_045116495.1 Methanobrevibacter sp.
GATTAAACTTGTAGTATTTGACTTAGATAACGTTATTATTGATGGTGAAGCGATAGATGAGATAGGAAAATTAGCAAATGTTGAAGAGGACATAGCTGCAATTACTGAAAAAGCTATGCAAGGTGAAATAGACTTTGAAACTTCTATTAAAGACAGAGTTCAACTTCTTGAAGGAACTTCTATTGAAGACATCGAGAAAGTTGCTGATGATCTCCCATTAATGAATGGTGCTTGCAAAACCATCGATTGTTTGAAAAAGAATGATGTAGATGTAGCTATCATTAGTGGTAGTTTTGATGTAGTGGCTGATAAAGTAAAAGATAAACTCGGTGTTGAAACAGTTTATACTAATAGTTTCACAGTCGAAGATGGTAAATTAACTGGTGAAGTGACTGGTCCATTAGTATCCGGTACTAAATTAGATGTACTAAATGACCATGTCGAAAAAGCAGGAATTACTTTAGATGAAGTAGTTGCTGTTGGAGATGGCGCTAACGACATTTCCATGATTGAATCAGCTGGTTGCGGAATTGCATTCAATGCTAAAGATTCTGTAAAAGAAATAGCTGATGTTGTAGTAGAGGGAAAAGACTTATGCAAAGTCTTGGATGAAATTCTTAATCAATTAACCACTGAAGAAGAAACTGAAACTGTTGACGACGAAGAAACCGAAGAAGCTGTTGAAGCTGAAGCTGCTGAAGAATCCGAGGAAACTGAAGTAGTTGAAGAAGAAGCTGCTGAAGAAACTGATGCTGATGAAGCTGAAGAATCCGAAGAAGCTGAAGTAGCTGAACCTGAAGAGAAAAAAGAATTTGTTCTTGCTGACACCATGGAAGGTGTAAGAAAACAAAAAGATGAAAAAGAAGCTGAAATCTCCAAAGTTGCTGATGAAAGGGAAGAATTCAACAGAATAGCTAAAGAACAACGTAAGATTCGTGATGAATTAAACGCATCTTTAAAAGAAAACTTAAATAAAGCTATTGAATTCAGAAACGAGCGTAATGAAATCAACAAAGAAGTTGAAGCTGCTAAAAAGGCTCGTAACGAAGCTAACAACAAAATTAAAAGTCTCGAATGGTCTTCAGGTAAACGCGATAAAATCAAAATAGAAAATGAAATCAAGAAAATTGATAAAATCATTGAAACTCGCGTTTTAGACATCAAAAAAGAAAATCAACTTGTTAAAAATGCAAATGATTTAAGAAAACAGTTAATGGAAATTCATGAAGATGAATCCGTTAAAACTGAAGCTCAAGAACTTAAAAAATTATCTGAAGAAGAGCATGAAAAAGTTATTGAACTTTCCGAAAAAGCTCAAGAAGCTCACGAAGAAATGCTTACTTACTTCAGAAAAACTGATGATATTAGAACTGCTGCTGACGAAGCTCACAAAAAATTCATCGAAGCACGTAAAAATGCTTCCGCTAAACATGAAGAATTCAAAGCTATCTTAAGCGACATCCATGTTATCAACAAAAAATTAGGTTCCAACAAACCTAAGAAAAGGAAAAATGATAACAAAGGTGGATCAGGTTCTAACAAAAACCGTGAAGAAAGGGAAAGAGCTGAAGAAATCTTTGCTAAATTCAAACAAGGTGGAAAAGTTTCCACTGAAGAGATTTTACTCTTGCAAAAATATAATATAGGTTAAGCAATTAACCTCTATTTTTTTTATTTTTTTTAAAAGGTCTTACTATGTCAGAAGAAAAAATCGAAACTTGTTTTATTTGCGGAAAAGAATTTGACATGGCCAAAGCTGATTTAGCATATTACAGAAATGGCAAATATCCAATCTGTGATTACTGTGCTGATTTTTACGGGTTTTTCCAGGAAGATTTAACCCCTGAAAAAGAATAACTTTTTTTTATCATTTTTTCAATGTAATATTATAGTATATTACCAAATGTTTTTACCATTTGGCGATTACTTTTCAAATGCTCTCTTGGACTTCTTTTAAATATAAATCAACAACATATTGAATAATTGAATTTTGATAAAATTCATATTTCACTAAAAAAAAATATGCTGAATTTTAGTAGGGGCGTTATTTTTATGTGTTTGGTTGTGAATAAAGGTTTGAAATTGGAACTTTTACCTAGTAAAAGCATGATTCAGGTTTTAGAGCAGAATATAGGTAATGCACGCTTTATATGGAACAATATCCTTGGCATATATTGTGATTTATATGAACTATTTAAATTTCACGGATGCCCATTATCTCCCACAATCAACAATTTAAATGCTATTTTGAAGATGTTGAAACAGGAAAATAGTTTTTTGTATGATGGAGAGTCTACCAGCCAGCAACAGGTTTTTCGTGATTTAAATAAAGCATTTACTAAGCTTTTCAAAGAAAAACATGGTTTTCCAAAATTTAAATCCAAAAAGAACCCTAAACAATCTTTCAGAATTCAAAAAAACGGAAATAACATCAAGATAACCAACCGTAGAATACGCTTAGCAAAACTGGGATATGTACATTATCGCACAAGCAGCAAATACAAAAAATTGCTTAAAAATTCTAAAATCAATAATGTAACTGTTAAAAGAGAAAACGGCAAATATTACGCAATAGTAAACATAACAACAACCGTAGAAGAACTAGAAAAAACTGGTAAGCATATTGGTATTGATCTTGGATTAAAAAATCTCGCAACACTTTCCACCGGCCAAGAGATAGTCAACCTTGACCTAACACACGAAGAGGAAATGATTCACAAATACCAACGAAAACTAAATCGACAGAAATACATGAGCAATAACTACAAGAAAACGCTGCAAAAATACTACAAATGGCTAAATAGAAAAAACAACAAAATACAAAACGCATACCACCAACTAAGCAAATATCTAGTCAGAAATTATGATATAATTGCAATGGAAGACTTAAACATAAAAGGCATGTTTAAAAACAAAAAATGGGCACCCAAACTACAAAGAATAAGTTTATACAAACTCGTCAAAATGATAAAATACAAAGCAGAATGGTACAAAAAAACATTCATACAAATCGATCGATTCTATCCATCCAGCCAACTATGCAATAACTGCGGATACCAAAAACACGACCTAACACTCGGCATAAGAGAATGGACCTGCCCCGTATGCAAAACAAAACACAACAGAGACATCAACGCCTCAAAAAACATACTGCAAAAAGCAATACAAGAAAATATTGTGAACTCGTAAGTCAACGAGGGATAGCTTGGTAATCCTTATGTCTCACAAGAGCATAACAGCCCAAGAATAATTTTACAAAATGGTAAAAACATTAAGTAAAAGACTATAATATTACTCAAAACTTTTTTTTATAGAAATGTTTTTATATAAGAAATTATTTTAAATTAAATTCAGTTATTATTTTTTTTTAATTGGGGGACGTATATAATATGCATGAAGTAATTGTTTGTGAGAAGCCAACATCAGCTGAAAAAATTGCAAAAGCACTTTCACCAAGTGCCAAAAAGAAGGTTTACAACAAAAAAGTAAAGTACTGGGAACTTAAGAAGGATTCCAAAGATATTACAGTTGTATCTGCAGTAGGACATCTTTATTCACTCACTCCGGACAATCCAAAAGATAAAGTTTATTTTGATCTTCACTGGGCTCCGGCTTATGAAGTTAATAAAAGAGGAAGCGGATTCACCAAGGATTATGTCAGAGCTATTAAGAAGCTTGCAAAGGGTGCTGATTCCTATGTCCATGCCTGCGATTATGATACCGAAGGAACATTAATCGGGTACAATGCCTTGAAGTATGCCTGCGGACAGGATAATTTAAGCAAAATTTCCCGTATGAAGTTTTCAACATTGACAAAAAAGGATCTTCTTGAGGCATATGACAACAGAATAGATTTGGACATGAATCAGGTTGACTCAGGTATTGCAAGGCATGTCCTAGATTACTATTTTGGTGTGAATATTTCAAAAGCTTTAATGAAATCTGTAAGCAGTGCCAAACACAGATTTTTAAAATTGTCTGCCGGAAGAGTCCAGACACCAACACTGTCTATTCTTGTTGAAAGAGAAAAGGAAATTAAAAACTTTGTTCCCGAACCGTACTGGCTGATTAAAGCTATTATTGAAGGCGATATTGAAGTGGACCATATTGACGGCAAAATATTTGACAAGGCCCGTGCTGAAGAAATAATGACTAAATGCCAAGGGAAAGATGCTACCGTCGATAACATTAACATTTCCCTATCTTCCACTAAACCTCCTGTCCCATTTAACCTTGGAGGCCTTCAGTCTGAAGCATATAATGTTTTCGGATTTTCACCTAAAAAGACACAAACAATTGCACAAAACCTGTATACTTCAGGATACACTTCTTATCCCCGTACCTCCTCTCAAAAATTACCTGAAAGTCTTGATTTCAAGTCAATATTTTTACAATTAAGCAACAACGGTGAATTTAGAAAGCATATTTCCCAGCTTCCTTCAAAATTAAAACCTAACAACGGTAAAAAGGATGATGCGGCACACCCTGCAATTCACCCTACCGGAATTTTACCTACCAGTTTGTCAAAAGATGATAAGAAGATTTATGAGCTTATTGTCTACAGGTTTATTTCAGTATTCTTTGAAGCGGCTAAATTTGAAACAATGAGCACTACTCTTGACATTGAAGATGAAAAATTCCGCTTTAGACGTAGAAGAGTCACTCATAAGGGATGGATGGAACATTATCCATTTAGAAAAATTGATGATGAGATATTCCCGGACTTTAAAGAGGGGGATTTGGTTAAAGTATTGGATTTGATTTCTGATGAAAAGGAAACTAAACCTCCTGCCCGTTATAATCAAGCATCCCTAATTAAGGAACTTGAAAAAAGGGAGCTTGGTACCAAAGCTACCCGTGCGGATATAATAGATAAATTATATGACCGTAAGTTCATAACAGGTACTCAAAAAATTGAGGTTAACCAGCTAGGAGAGAATATGATTGATACTTTATCAACCTATTGTAAGGACATCACTTCAGAAGAACTGACCCGCAATTTCGAAATTAAGCTGGAAGGTATTGATAATAATGAGGCCACTCGTCAGGAAATCATATCTGAAGGCCAAAAAGAAGTCACTGTAATTTTAAGCGATATCAGTAAAAATTCAAAAGAAATCGGTACAAAATTATATGAATCATATCAGGAAAGTAACATTGTCGGAACATGCCCTAACTGTGGAGGAAATCTTGTTAAAAGGTATTCCCCTAAAACCAAAAGCTATTTTGTGGGATGTTCCAATTATCCGGACTGTACCACTGTCTATTCCATTCCGAAAGGAACCAATTTCTTGAAGAAAAAATGTGAAAAATGCGGTCTTCCAATCATCTCATTCGGCAAACCTCGTCAGCGTGCATGTCTTGACACCAATTGCGGAAAGGATAAAACCAAACCTTATGACCCTAAAGTTGTGGGCAAATGTCCGGACTGCGGTAAGGATTTGCTTAAGCGTTCAGGCAGATATGGTGAGTTTGTAGGATGCAGCGGATTTCCAAAATGCAGGTTTACATGTTCTTTGGAAGAGCTTGAAAGCAAATCAAAATAATTTTCCAATTCCTTTTTTAAGGATATTGGATTTTTATTCAGTTTTACATTATTTTTTCTAATTTTTGTAAATATAATATGGATTTCATATTTTTTTATTATTTTTTATTATTTTTTTAGTTTTTTTATTTTTTTAGTATAAATTAGGATATGCACAATACTTAATAATGTTAAGAAATATAAATATATCTTAATAAAAATATTATGAATTTTTTTAATATTTTTATTTTAATATCGATATTAAACTAAAAATAAATTTTTACTTTAATAATTTATGTCAAAAAAATTAATGAATTTAAACGAGGAATTTTATGAATAGAGAAACAATGATGACAGTAGCTAAATCAATCATCATAATCGTGATTTTATTAGCTGTTGTCTTTGCATTAAAAGCTCCTGCAGCTGATTTAAATATATTCTCTGATGATGTTAAAGGAGAATATGTTGATTCATCTGGTCTTCCATATTTTAGTGAAATGGATTCATATTATAACTTAAGGCTGACTGAAGATTATGTTGATCATGGTTTTGTGGGAGATGAAATAGTAAATGGTAGCGAGTGGGATATGCATAGGTTCGCTCCTACCGGTAATCAGGTTAATTACGAATTGGGAATTGTATATGTTACTTCGTTCCTGCACAGTATCTTCGGCGATCATTCTGTAAAAGAAATTGCATTTTGGACCGGAGCGGTTATTTCTACATTAGCGGTTATCCCTGCATTTATTTTTGCCAGAAGGCTGACAAATGATTATGGTGCTATTGTAGCTACAGTGATTATTGTACTTGCTCCAAACTACTTTGCGCACACATTCCCTGGATTTTTCGATACAGATATGTTCTATTACATATGGTCCCTGTTCTTTATTTTCTTCTTTGTAGAGACCATACGGGCAAAAAATATCATATTGAAGGTTATATTTGCCATATTGTCAATTATTTCAATTGGTCTGTTTTCACAATCATGGACAGGTTATATCTTTTACATAGGTATCATGGGAATATTTTCAATAGCATACCTTGTTGTTTGCTATGTTTTCAATATCGGTGAGGATAATCAGGACGAATATTCCAACAAGATAATGTGGTTCATACACCAAAGTGATTTCCTATCAATAGTACTTTTAGGCGTAATCGGATTTGTTGGCCTTGCTATTTTCCAAGGTATTGGCGGTGTAACAGGACTATTTGGAAGTTTAACAGGTTTACTTTCCTTGCAATCCGCTTCAAGAAGTATTGGTGGATTCCCTAACGTACTCGTTTCCGTTGCAGAGATGCAAATGCCAAGTTTACTTGGTAGCGGAATGACATCAGCATTTTTAGCAAATACCAATGGTGTAGTAAACGGTATGGGCGGTATCGCTGTTTTATTCGCAGGTCTAACTGTATTATATGTTTTAGTAAAAAGGGTATTGAAATTAAGAGAAACCAGAGTTAAAACTCCTGGATCTGTTACTAAAAAACCACCTAAAGGTAAAAGAACCGCTTCTGCTAAAAAAATTGACAACGATTTAAAATTAAAACTCAACTTAGGTAATTTTGATTTCGGTTCAACAGATGAGCTATTGACTTCAAAACGTTTAACCGCATTATATGCAACTTTATTTGTTGTTTGGGTTGTACTCACAGCTCTTGCGGTAAGTAGAGGTTCAAGGTTCATTACTACAATCGTATTGCCATTCGGTCTTATGGCTGGTATCTTTGTAGGTCTCGCAACCGATTATATTAAAAACAAATTAAATGATGACAGATGGTTAATTGCAATTGCAGTATTGTGCGGCTTTTTAGCAGCAGTTCCATTAGCTCAAATCAATGTTATTTTCGGAATTTTACTGTTCGTCGCTATTGTTGCATTTGCTTTAATTACTGTTTATGGAATTAAGAATGTTGCAAGCCAAAAAGTTCCACTTAAAAAATATGTTATTATCATAGCTATTGTGATTGCATTGATTACACCTTCAATCTGTGGTGCTTATCAAACTTCAGAAAATGTTGTTCCAGGTACCAGTGATGCAATGTGGAATTCAATGAAATGGATTAATGAGAATACTGCTAACGATACCGTAATCACATCCTGGTGGGACTTCGGGTACCTCTTTGAGATTGCTGCCGACAGACAGGTAACATTCGATGGGGGTTCTCAATCCGGTGACCGGGCATTCTGGCTGGGTCAGGCGATGACCACAAGTGATCTGCAGCTGTCTGCAGGTATTTTCAGAATGCTGGATTCAACAGGTACTATGGCTCAAACTGAATTAATTAATTATACAGGCGATTCTGGTAAAGCAACTGATATACTTATTGATATCTTGCCAAAAACAGCCAGTGATGCAAAAAATGATTTAGTAAGCAAATATCATCTGACTCAGGATCAGGCCAATACTGTAGTTAACTACACTCACCCTGATAAAGTACGTCCGGTAATATTTGTAGCATCTTCAGATATGCTTCAAAAAGCAGGCTGGTGGACTTACTTCGGTGCTTGGAACTTTGAAAACCAAACATCCAAAAACTACAACTATTACGTTCCAACACAACAAGTTGAAGTAAAACCTGGAAGCACTGGTAAATTGGCAATACTCAACGATCAAGGTATGACAGTTAATACAGTGATTACCCGTGGTACTGGAAACAATACTACTTCAGGTTATACAGAAGCAGTATATACTGAAAACGGACAGCAAATCATGATTAACGACACTCCATACAACCCATTAAATATTTCACACATAATCGTTATTGAAGACGGTTATATTATGAAAAATGAATCTGTGGGCGATGTAAAGGATGCAAACTTCACATTGTTCCTGATGGGTAACAATAACCAGTATACTCCTATTCTTATGAGTAACGAGTTGAGAAATTCAATGTTTACTCAGTTATACCTGTTAGGTGGAGCCGGTCAGAACATATTTGAAAATGTTCATGTTGAGAATGGTGTAATGCTGTTCAATGTAAACTTCAATAATACTGTTGCTGGTGGAGCCAGTGGCAGTTCAACCGGTAATACAACCGGTAATGCAACAACTTAGGTTAGGATTTCCCTAATCTAATCTTTTTTTATTTTTTTTTAAAAAATATGGTGAATTTTTATGGGGATTGAAGAGAAAATAAAAGATATTGAAGAAGAAATTCAAAAGACACCATATAATAAAGCTACTTCACATCACATAGGAAAGCTTAAGGCAAAACTTTCCAAACTCAAAGAGGAATCTCTGCAACGTAGTAGTGGGGGATCTAAAGGCCAGGGTTTTCATATAAAGAAATCTGGTGATGCTACTGTTGTACTTGTAGGATTTCCATCTGTGGGAAAATCTACTCTCTTAAATGAAATTACTAATGCTGAAAGTAAAGTTGGCGCTTATCAATTCACAACACTAGATATTGTTCCTGGTGTAATGGAACATAAAAATGCAAAAATTCAGATTTTCGATATTCCTGGAATCATCACCGGAGCAAGCAGCGGTAAAGGAAGAGGTAAGGAGATTTTATCCGTTGCAAGAACTGCAGATTTGATATTGGTTGTTCTTGATACTTTCAATCCGCAGCACATTAATGTCATTCTAAAAGAATTGAGGGCTATTGGAATAAGGCCGAATGAAAGACCTCCTGATGTTACTGTCAAAAGGAAAAAACTTGGAGGGGTCAAGGTTTCATCAACATGCAAACTGACCCACATGGACGAAAAAACAATCAGATCTATTCTAAATGAGTA
Organism: Methanobrevibacter sp.; assembly: GCF_045116495.1. Lineage (GTDB taxonomy): Archaea > Methanobacteriota > Methanobacteria > Methanobacteriales > Methanobacteriaceae > Methanocatella. Next base: position 9,261 of record NZ_JBGULU010000095.1, read on the forward strand.
CGGATATATTAATGCCGATGTGCTTTTCAGGGATGATGTGACAATGGATCAATTTATTGATGTACTCGATAGAAATAAATCATATGTTCCGATGATTGTCCTGTTAAATAAGGTGGATCTTGTAGATGAGGCATACATCGAGGAGCTTAAAAAATACATTCCTGAATTCATTCCGATTTCCGCAGATAAAAAGACAAATATCGAAGAGTTGAAGGACACAATATTCGATAACCTTGATTTGGTTCGTGTATATCTAAAACCTCAAGGGAGAAAAGCGGATATGGAAGATCCTCTGGTCATCAAGAAAGGCTCTACTGTAATTGATGCATGCAGAAAACTTCATAGGGAATTCGTGAAGAATTTCCGTCATGCCAAAGTCTGGGGAACCTCTGTAAAATTCCCAGGTCAAAAAGTAGGTCCGGACCATGTTCTGGAAGATGAAGACGTTTTAAGAATTATTCTTAAAAAATAATTCTTACTATTTTTTTGATACTATGTATAAAACTATTTTTATAACAGGCACTCCGTGTACCGGAAAAACCACTGTCAGTGAAGTGTTGTCTTCTAAGCTAAACTGTCGATTGATTAAGATTAACGATTTGGCTTTAGAAAATGAATTTGTTTTGGGAATTGATGAAGATAAAGGCTATAAGGTCATTGACATTCCTAAACTTAATGAAAAGGTTTCTGAAATCATTGCTGATAGTGATGAACTGATTATTTTTGAAGGGCACTTGGCACATTTGTGTGATGATGCCGATAAGGTCATAATTTTAAGGGTAAGACCGGAGATTTTACGCTCAAGACTTGAAGGGCGTGATTATTCCGAAGCTAAAATCCGTGAAAATCTTGAAGCTGAAGCTATGGGAGTCTGCACTGCCGAAGCCTATGAAATCTATGGTGAAGACATCTCTGAAATTGATGTAAGCGATTTGACAGTTGATGAGATTGTTGATGAGATTTCTTGTGTAATTTCAGATGAGAAAACTTATTCTGTTGGTGAAGTCGACTTCATGGATTGGCTGATTTCAAATTCATAATTATTTTTCGACAACAATTTTCTATAATGGAAGCAATTTTACTAAATCATTACAATCTTTCTTTTTTAGGTCAATTTCTAATTTATATTTATCTATTTTTACAATGTGTATTTGTGCATTTGCGTATCTTGAAAATATTTATATAGATTTGATTTCAATATTAACATGATTGTTCTAGCTAGTTCAAGCACTAAAAAAGTTGCAACATTAAATCTTTTAAGTGCTTTAAATTACAATCAAGTGATATGATGGTACAAATTACATTAGATATTGATGAAAAGCTACTTGAAGATTTGAAAAAACAAGCTTTAAATGATAAATCTAATTATTTAGATTTATGTTGTAAATTAATAAAGCAAGGACTTGATAATATGTCAACAGTAACTATTAGTGATGAAGTGATGGAAAAAGTTAATATAAAATGTAGGCAATCTAATAAAACTCCATTTGAAGTCATTAATGAAGTTTTATTGGATGCTTTGGGTAAAGTAGATGAAATTCCAGATGATATTGATGGAGATAAGATCTGGAATTTGCTTGAACATGACAAACCTGAAGGTGATGATATTTTAGATAGAATCACAGATATGTTTGATTAAAAATTTAACACCACGGAGGATATAAAATGATTTTTTTAGATTCTTCATATATTAAGGGTTTGATTCTAAAAAATGATGATTATAACTTGATAAAATCAGAGTATTTGAAAGGATTGGTTAATAATCCTTTCTTTTTTAGGTTTTTTGCGAAAAAACTATTTTCATATCAGCAATCCATATTGACAAATTATTATTTTATTTACAATAAGTATGTTACAGTAATATTTGTGTTAAAAATAAAATATAAAAAAATATTATCAAAATTAGAATATTCATTAGTTGTTCATATCTTTAAACAGTTCTGTCCATTGTTCGTTCCCATGGATATAATCGAATCTGCTGTAAAGATGGTTCAGAACGTATTTTCCTTCGTCTGTGATGTAATAGAATTTAACTTTTCTGTTGCCTTTCATTTC
>NZ_JBGULU010000096.1:0-24867 GCF_045116495.1 Methanobrevibacter sp.
GTTCATTTATGTCCGAACTGCCATATTCAGTTTGACAGGTATCAGCATCTGATTGGGGAACGTGAAGGAAGAAATTTCAGGGCAATACACCTGAATATAACACAATTTTTGGCACTTGCTATGGGGGGAGATTTGGATAAGGTAATCGGACAAAAAGCCCATACAGTGCCGATAGATTCAGTAATCAAGGAGTTTAAGGAGGTTGAAAAATGAGGGGTGATTTGAAAGTTGGCGTGTTTTTATGTGAATGCGGAGGAAATATTGCAGATATTGTTGATTTGGACAGGGTCAGACAGGAGCTTGACGTGGAATTCATTGGGCAGTTTGAGAACTTATGTTCTTTAAATGGCCGTAAGATAATTCGTGATGCAATATTTGACCATGACCTTGACCGTGTTGTGGTTGCGGCATGTTCACCGATTTCTCATGAAAAAACTTTCCAGGACTATGTAAAACCTCTAAATCCTTATTTGATGGATATGGCAAATATACGCGAGCAATGTTCATGGGTTCACGATGACAGGCAAAAGGCAACTGACAAAGCAATTACTCTAATTAATGCATCTATTGAAAAGGTAAAGCAATCCGATGCGGTGGATCCGATTTACTGTCAAACTCCGGACGAAGTTGCTGTCATTGGAGGGGGAATTGCCGGAATGAATGCTGCGCTGTCACTTGCAAAGCAGGGAATTAAGGTAACATTGATAGAGCAGTCACCTTCAATCGGAGGACATATGGCAAAAATAGGTAAGGTTTTCTCGCCGGTCAAAATAGCTGAAGAATGTGGAATGTGTCTATTAAATCCAATTCTAAACGAGCTTGTCTGGAATGAAAATATTTGTGTTTTAACTAACACTAAGGTCATTGAAGCTGAAAGAAGGGCAGGAACATATAATCTGATTTTGGAGAAATCCCCAAGATATGTTGACACTGAAAAGTGTATTGCATGCGGAAAATGTGCAGAGGCATGTGAAGTGGAGGTTCCGAATGACTGGAATGATAATCTCTCCACAAGAAAAGCAATTTACAGGCCGTTCGGTCAATCTTATCCTGAAAGCTATGTAATAGACATGGACAACTGTACTAAATGCAGTAACTGTGTAAAGGCATGTACCATGAAGGCAATCAAGTTAAGGGGAAAGCCTGAAAGGATTCCTCTTCAGGTAGGATCAATTATCGTGGCGACAGGCCATAAGCTGTTTGACATGGACAAGCGTCCTGAATATGGCTATACAAGATATGATGATGTAATAACCCAATCAGAACTGGGACGTATCACCGGAGTAAACGGTCCTACAAAAGGAAAACTCCTTAAGTCAAACGGTGAAGTTCCAAAACGTGTTGTAATGATACAGTGTGTCGGTTCAAGAGATGAAAAGCCTGACGGGCACAGGTACTGTTCAAAGATATGCTGTACAGTAGCCCTAAAGAATGCAAACATCATAAAGCACAAGTATCCTGATACTGATGTTTTAATATGCTATACGGATATCAGAACTCCTGGAATGTTTGAAAAATACTACAAGCACACTCAGGAAAATGAAGTGAGGTTCTTGAGAGGCCGTCCTGGTGAAGTGGTCAAAAAAGGAGACAATTTCATCGTAAGGACTGAAGATACTCTGAAAGGGGAATTTGTAGAAATCGAGGCGGACATGGTAGTGCTTTCTACTGCAATGGAACCGTCAGAAGGTACAAAGGAAATAGCTGAAATCCTGAATGTTGGAACAACTGAAGACGGTTTTATCAAGGAATCACATCCGAAAATCAAGCCTATTGCCACTGATGTTCAGGGAATTTTCGTCTGTGGAACAGCACATGACCCAAAAGACATAACAGATTCAATCATGCAGGCGACAGCCGCAGCAGCAAAGGTCAGCGAATATAATTATGGCGGTGTGGAAATAGAACCTTTCATTGCTGAAATCGACACTGAAAAGTGTACCGTTTGCGGTGAATGTATCAAACGTTGCAAATACAAATCAATGAGCATTCAGAATGATGAAATCTATATAGATCCTATGAGCTGTACCGGTTGCGGTAAATGTCTTGTTGGATGTAACCAGAGGGCCATTCATGTAAACGGAAACATTGACGAAAAGATATTGGCTACCATCAAGGGAGTATTGTCTAAAAAGCAAGAGGGCGAGCGCATGATACTTGTATTTTTAGATAACATCGGATACACTGCAGCTGATAACATAGGAGTTAACAGACTCAAATATCCTGAATCAATCCATATCATTAAAGTCATTTCAGTAAATCGTGTAAGTCCAAAGCATATTCACTATGCACTGGATAACGGTGCTGACGGAGTGTTCATCGGTGAATTCCCTGGTGATTTGATGTATGATGAGGTTGAACGTAAAATACAGGGTGTTAAAGACAGAATTGAAGAGTTGGGGGAAGATTCTCAAAGACTCACATTCTCAAAAGTTTATATCCCTTATTTCTCAGGTCTTGCCCGTAAATTCAATGAATTTGATGCTAAAATTGCAGAGCTGGACGAAACTAAGAACACTGTAAATTAGTGTTGAGCTAATTTACATTTTTTTACTTTTTTTTGACTAACCGATAATTTAACATTATTGGCGAAGAGATTTGTTTTCAAAAAGGACTTTTTTGTAAATTAATTTTTACAATTTAAACATTATTTATATACCTTGATAAATAAAACAATAATTATCAATAAATATTTTCTATGTTTTAAAACATTCAGGAGAATAAAAAAATGTTTAACAAAAAGATATATCTATATATACTGATGTTGTTTTTAGTCAGTATTTGCGCTATATCAACAGTAAGTGCATCTGAAAACGTTTCAGATACGACTGCGATTGATGATGCGATTTCTGAGGATGTAGTAACTAGTTTTGATGAAGATTTGAGTGCGGAAGTTGAAGATAATGCAGTTTCTGCACAAGAGGATAATAATGATGTTGAAAGTCAGGATGTATTGGCCGGTCAACAGGATGATGTTCTTTCCGCAACACCTATTTCTTATTTAAATTATAAAATCGATCTTAATGATAACGGATATGAAATTTCTGCAAAGGACGGTGGAACCATATACTATTATATGGAACCTTGTCAAACCTATGCCCTAAATGCTTATAATTTCTATTTTGCATTAATCCAAATAGATGAAAATGGAGATTTGGTTCCTGTTTTCAAATCTCAAACATTTTCCAGTAGCGCAGGCAGAACAGTTGGAAATTATAATTATAAGTTTGCGGCAAATTCAGTTGCTCCGGGATTATATCTTTTAGCGGCATACAATGATGGTCTAGATACTAATCTGATGGATTCAACAGTTCTGAAAGCTAAAGGAAATGCAGTAATATCTGCCAGTGATTATAATGCAGATTATAATTCCGGCCAGTCAACTACAGTTAAAGTAACCGATAAAAACACTGGAAAACCACTTAAGTTTTTCGAAGTTAAAGCGGTATTTAATGATGGAACTGAAAGTGTATCTAAATATTTCATCACTGATTCTGCGGGCCAGTTCTCTTATGTGCCTCCATTCAATGTTGGAACATGCACAGTTACCTATTCTTCAAATTTGGCCCAGGTAAGTGCGGCTGCCGTTAAAAGGACAATGGTTATCAATAAGGCTCAGACAACCACTACTGCCAGTAAGGTAAGTGCTTATCAGGGTTATAAGGTAACTCTTAAAGCAACTGTTAAAAGTCAGGGAAAAAATGTTAATGAAGGTACTGTAACCTTTAAAATCAATGGCAAGACTTATAATGCTGCTGTTAAAAATGGTGTAGCTACTAAAAAAGTTAAATTAAGCAAAGTCAAATCATACAAGTATACTGCTACATTCAAAGGCAATAACTTTGTAAAATCTGCTGCATCTTCAACTGCCACCATTAAAAAAAGGTCTGCAACCAAAATATATGTTAAAAACCAGGTTTGTTATCGTGATTCCCCTAAAAAATTCTATGTGACAGTTAAAACCACCAGCGGCAAACTGGTTAAAAGCGGTAAAGTTAAAATTATTGATGCAGTAAAAGTCAACAAAAAAGGTAAGGCTAAATTTTACACAGGTACTGACTTAAATTATATAAAACAGGTTGGAAATACTGTATACTTTAAGAAAACAGTATCAAAAACATTTAAAGTCAAGTATATTCCTGCAAGTAAGGCGTATAAACCTTCTACTGCAAAGGTGAAAATTACTATGAAGTATAGATGTTCTGCTTGCGGCAGTACAACAAGCCACTCTCACCCTGCAATGAATATGAGGTTTATTGTAAGTTAGAATTCATATTAAGGGGTTAATTCCTCTTAATATTATTTTATTTTTTTAAAAGCATATTTTTAAATATCTATATGGTGATGATTTTTCAAAGTAAAATACAAATTCAATCTCGCCATTGTTATTTTATGGCATTCATGAATCTTTTTTTAATTTCAATTGGTGTCAAATCAATGATTGGTGCTTTTGAGTTGCCTGATTCTGTACTGTAGACAATAAAGCTCGCATCTTCGCTGGCTATAATCTCCTTTAAATCAACGTCTTTAAAATCATAGCTGTTTTTAAATCCAACGCTTTTTGCAATTTCAACCAAATCAATTAGCTGTGCATAGGTATCCTGATTGCCTGTTGAACCATAGGCGCCATTGTCAATAACAATCCAGGTTAAATTTGAAGGGTTTGCTGCAAAAATAGTTACAAGTGACCCCATGTTCATCAGAAGTGATCCGTCTCCGTCAATGACGACAACTTTCCTGTCAGGTCTTGCCAGCGCCAGTCCTAAACCTATTGATGAGGCAAGCCCCATTGAACCAATCATATAGAAGTTTTCATCCCTGTCGTCAATTTCGTATAATTCTCTTGATGGAAATCCGATATTGCAGACTATTAGTTCATCGTCAATGTTTTTCATTATATCTTCGATAGCTTCATATCTTGCCATGTTATCACCAGTATTTTATCTCCAATAGTACGCTGACAGGTCTTCCCTCTTCTGTTGATAAGTCCCATGCCGCTTTTATGTCTTCATATGCACCTTCAGGATTTCCAGGTTTGAAAAATTTGAAATCCATTCCTTCGAGAATTCTGGGGGTGGACTGACCCATAGGAACCTGTCCACAGATGTTTTCGCCTTCAGTTCCTCTATGGCTCATTATCATTAAAAGCGGAAATTCGTACAGTTCCATCAGTGACTTCAATGCATTGATGGAGTTTCCAAGTCCGGAATTCTGCATTAGAATAGCTGGTTTTTTACCGCCGAGATATGCTCCGGCACATATTCCAATTCCTTCTTCCTCGCGTGTAACTGGAATATGGATAATTTCTGAATCATCATCAATCATATTCAGTAATTTTGATAAGTTTACGCATGGAACGCTAACTATAAAGTCGATTCCACAGTCTTTAAGTCCATCATAAATAGCTTCACTACTATCCATCATATCACATCATTAGTTATATTAAATTATTTTATTTAAAATAGTATAAAAATATATTTAAATTATAAATAATCATTTAATTCATTATATCATGAATAATTTTATTATAATTTAACTTTAATTAATCTACATTTTCATAAAATAACTATAATTAATAGTAACCTTTTTATTTAACTTTTAACTTATATAAAATCATGTTTGATAAACTACCCATTTCTTCTAAAACAGAAAGGATTCTAACAAAATCCTTGGATGAATCAATCACTGTTGAGGAAGCTAATCATTTAATGAATATTAAAGGGCCAGAACTATACCCTTTACTTGCAACTGCTGATTTTTTAAGACACAAACTCGTTGGAGACAACGTATCATTCATTAATAATTGTAATATCAATTTTACAAATATCTGTACAGTCAGATGTAGTTTTTGTGCTTTTGGAAAGGATGCCGATGACCCTGATGCATACATCCTGAATGACGAGCAGATTTTGGCCAAGGCGGAGGGTGCTGTAGCTAATGGTGCCCGTGAATTCACATTGATGGGTGGTGTGCTGAAAGATGCGGATATTGACTATTATGTGCATCTGCTGACCTTATTAAAAGATGCACATCCTGATGTTGCAATACATGGATTTTCACCTACAATGGTCCGTGATGCCTGTCGGGTTTCAGGAATTGACATTGCAGAGGGATTTGAAATACTTAAGAATGCGGGTCTTGACACATTACCTGGAACTGCTGCAGAGATATTGACTGACCGTTCAAGGGAGATAATATGTCCCCAAAAGGTTAGTGTAGCTGAATGGATTGATATTGTAAAAACAGCTCATGAAGTCGGAATTCCAGGCTCTGCAACAATAATGTATGGGCATGTGGAAACTTTAGAAGAAAGGGTAGAACATATTAACATTATAAAACAAATTCAAGAGGATACCGGAGGATTTACAGAATTTATTCCTATGACATTTATGCGTGAATATGCTCCAATATTTTTAGAAGGACAATCTGATCTTGGAGCTACCGGAACTCAGGATTTAAAGTTATATGCCGTTTCAAGATTAATGCTTAGGGACATAATTCCTAATATTCAGGTATCATGGGTTAAATTGGGATTTAGGTTTGCACAGGTCGTGTTGACTGCAGGTGCAAATGATTTGGGCGGTACATTAGGTGGAGATGAACTTTCAGAAGCTTCTGGTGCACCTGACGGTGTGGATGCATCTATTGAATTCCTGTCAAGGATGGTTAAAGATTTGGACCGTAATCCAATTGAAAGAAATTCCATATACACAGAATTTTATCCGATTGAATGATTAAGGGATGCTATGAATAAATTTATTGTTATTGATGGATTAGATGGTTCAGGCAAGGACACACAGGTTAATTTGATTGCTGAAGCATATCAAAAAAAGGGAAGGGATGTTACTATTCGTTCCCATCCGTGCTCTGACAATAAATTCGGCAGAAAATCAAAACAGGCACTCCTTAAAACAGGAAAATTAAACCATATCAAAGCTACTATTTATTTTGGTCTTGATGCAATCAGGTCAGTTCATATGTACTATTACAATAGCGATGTTGATGTAGTAATCTTTTCAAGATATATCCTGGCGGTAATGTATCTTCCGGATATTATCAATACAATTACATATAAGATTGTATCATTCATTCTTCCGACATCAGACTGCATGTTCTTTTTGGATATTACTCCTGAAGAGTCACTTAGAAGAATAGGGGCACGTGATGAAGAAACGGAAATGTTTGAAAATATTGAATCACTAAGGGAAAACCGTGAAAGGTCACAGAAATTTACATATAACTGGAATGTGGTTCCGGCCGATGATGCTCCCGATGTGATTTCTAAAAAAATAATAGACAAATGTTTCAGTACTGACTGATTATACCACTTTTTTTATTCCGTCACTTGTAATAATCATTAATGAATTAAGATTATCCAAAACAATTGAAACTATAGGATGGGTTTGGATGTCCTTGTGCATGAATATCACTTCATTTTCAACAATATCGATCCAGTTTACATGATATACGACAACACCGTTAACAATCAATCCCAAATATTCAGGAATGAATCTATTTTCATTAATCTCATCAAAATGAGGACTTTTTCTTAGGATATCTTTTAAATCTTCATCCATTCTAAACACCTTTTCTTTCATAAACAAATTTTGGAACCGCTTTATCTAATGGGTCAAAGGTTTCTCTGTTTTTAACTTCCATACATTTCATGCTTACCTTTGAGTGGAGTGATGAAGGTAGTCTTAAAATCCTTTTAAGGTCAATTGTTACTTTTGCATCAATTGTTGCGAGATTAACTCTTGCCATGGCTTCAACAAGATTTTTATAACGTCTAGGTCCGATTTCACTTTTAAACAGTCCCCAGTTGTCCTGTTCCAGGTGATGTCTTGAAGCTATAATATCCTTCATTAATTTAGGATTTATTCCGTCAAGCTTTTCATTACCGACAAGATGCTGGATATTGAATTTGACCTTATCTGTAAATATTTTGGAATACCCTATCGGAATTGAGAAATGCTCGAAGTTAAAACTTTTATTTGAAATCTCTGAGTTAATGAATTGGGATTTTGGAACTTCAGCTCCCGCAACATATTTCAATACTTCAGATCTGAGCTCACTGTTTGCAAGCATCATTTCCTCATCCAGAATCCTAATGTGATATCCTCTTCCGGAATAAATCAAATGAATGTTTTTAAGTCCTAAATCTCCTTCTAAGGTGTCAATCAATGAGTTTACTATTTCTAAAGCTTCACCAAGACATGTTTCACAAACTCCATTGCATTGGCAGGACCTGATTGGAATGTCCTTTGCATCAACATCGAAAATATATTCGGCTTTCAGCCAGTCTTCCCTTCTTCGGGGATTATTGTAAAAAGCTACAGATATGTATGCTGCAAATGGTGCCTTATATCGTAGGAATTTTCTCAAGGATTCTGTTCCTCTAAAGACTTTATATCTGTCGTTAGGGCCTCTTCCGTTATGGTCAAAACCGAACTCTCTTTTTTTAATTTCACTGGAAATGAATTCCGGCAAGTCCTTAGGGTCCCATTCTTCCCGGTAATATTGTCTTCGCTCTTTTATTGTAGCTTTAGAAAACATGATTATAATTTTATTTTCAAAGTATTTATTTTATTTGATATTGTGCTTTTGTGCAATTGTGGTCTCTGTCAAACAAGACTAAATGAAATGATTTAGACGATTTAAATATGTTCAATTTTAGAAAATAATTTAATCAATAAAAAAAAGGTGATTATTATGCATAATAACAGATTTAAATCCAACAATTTTACAAATTTAAATGAAAAAGTTCAAAAAGAAGGAAAACGGTTGACTCTCGACTCGGATATTATTTTATCAGATGGTGATGAGCTGGATTATATAACAGTTGACAGAAACAATATTGTCATTGATGGAAATAACCATTCAATCGATGCAAACGGAAAAGCAGGCATTTTTAAAATTAATGCAAACAACGTTACCTTAAAAAACATTGTATTTAAGAATGCAAATGCTTTAGACGGCAGTGTCATCGTCAATCAAACCGGATTTTTGAATATTGTCGGCTGCAAATTCATTGACAATAACGCCGAGTTTGAAGCCGGTGCTATTTTGAATTTGGCTGATTTGAAAATTGAAAATTCCATATTTGAAAACAACTCTGCAAATCTCAATGGTGGAGCTATTAACAATAAAGGCATATTAAAAGCTTTTGACTGCAGATTCAGCAGAAATTCCTCTCAAAAGTTAGGCGGAGCAATCATAAACTGGAAAAAAACATTCTTAAAGGATTGCACTTTTGAAGCTAACTCTGCAAAAATGGACGGTGGTGCCATCAACAATCAAAAAGGTTTGTTTAAAGTTCTTGGATGTGAATTCACTGAAAATACTTCAGGTGTAAGCGGAGCTGCACTTATAAATTTGGATGAATTTGATGTATATAACTGCAGATTCGATAAAAATGCTGCAGACGAGTTTGGCGGTGCCATTTACAACAGTTCAGAATTAAGGGCATTTGCATCAGGATTCAATGAAAACAGGTCTTTTGATGGTGGAGCAATAAACAATCAAAAAGGAGCTGTCGGTCTGGTGGTTGGTTGTGAGTTTAAAGGTAATTCTGCAAATTGTGAAGGAGGAGCAATCAACAATTATGGAACCCTTAAAATAAAAAACTCTAAATTAGCTGAAAACAAAGCTGGTCATCATGGAGGAGTTTTAAGAACACATAAAGACAGTTATTTATGGATAGGAGAATCTAATGAATTTTTTGATAATGAAGCTTCAAATCTTTCAGCCTATGCTCCGGCATATGTTGTAAACTATTGTGATTTAGGTAGCTATTTCTATAATTATCTTGGTGTTCCAATCTAAATGCTAAAAACTAAAAAGGAGGTTTTTAAATGTCTGATGAAAATAAAATCGAAGTAAAATATGGGATGTATATTAATGGGACAAAATTCTATGTGTCTAAAGACGGACTTTTGTTAAATGAATTTGGAGTTACTGTCTTATGTACTAAATGTGTTAATGAGAATGGTTTAAGCATTTATGATGATGAAGACCAGTTATTAAAAATGGGCGCATATTTCAAAGAGTATGAGGAAAGAGCTGTTCAATGCCAATGCTGTGGAAGAATAGAGATTGATAATCATTTAATCCATGAACGTGATTTGGAAAGATTAACACGCAAAAAATTAATAATTTAACATTAATTCTTCCCATTTTTTTTTAAAAAAATTTATTATTGATAATTGTGAAATATAACTGCATGGAAGAGTTTGTAGAAGTAATTGGTGTCGAACACCTTAAGACAGTTTTATCAGGTTTATCTCCCGAAGAGATTGTAAAGCCGGCTTATGACAATTGGCAGGCAGGCATTAAAACAGGCCATACAGTCCTAAACCTGGAAACAGGAAATGTTTATGGATTGGGTGTTGATTTTAATCAGCTGCATTTGGCCACTGAAATTTACATTGAATTATTCACAATTGAATCTCATGAACAGCCTGTTAGTGAAGAGGATTTCTTTTCCAAAAGTGAATATGAGGAATTTCTGGAATTCAGCAGTGATGATCCCTGTGAATATATTCCTGATATAATTACTGATTTTTGTGAAAATAAGGGTATTGACGAGTATGAGCGCACCGTTGGAATATTGGCTTATAATTTCGATAAAAACGAACGTGCAAACTATAACATGTGGGAATCAAAGATTTTAAACAAGTATTATGATGCAATCCATGAAGACCACAATCCATTCAAATTCTCGGAGTCTACTCTTTAGGCGCTTCATTATCTAATTGGTATTTTTTACGCCCATAGCATGACAATGGGTTGTTGATTCCTTTGCAGGACTTGTCAGGATGGCATAATTGCGGCAAATGCATTTTAATTTTCTCACAGCTCATTGGAGTGTACCATTTGGTTTCCCCCTCATGGTTGATGTCAACCCTATCATGCATTCCAAAGCCTAGTTTTGAAATGATATTTATTTTTTCCTGTGGTTGGTCTTCAAATAATGGTGGTGTACAGTTATCCGCTGCATCAAAAATTAACGGTAGGATTTCATTTTCTGTAATGGACAAATCAGGATCCATATCTGACACTTTAACTGTTTCATCTGATGCAAATATTCTTGGATATAATCTTGCATATGATGCAAATGAAGTTAATAACAGTACAATTGCATCGTTACGTCCTCCGGAAGATACTCCTTCAACGGTTGCTTTAATGCATGGTGGAAATGCATCAGGATTTAATTTTCCAGCTTCCACTGAACCGAATAATCCTCCGCTTCCAGCATAATATTGGTTGTATTTGCTGATTTCATCTGGAATGAAATCTTTTAACTCTTCTCCAATTTTAATGATTGCCGGGTGGATTTCAATTCTGGCAGACATTTCCTTAATTCTGGCAATGTACTCTTCTGTTTTTTGCATTATTAATCTTGATAGGATTTGTTCCTTAACGCTGTCACCTACAAGTATTCCATACATTCTTTCAGGACTTCTGTCTTTGAAATCATCACTGAATCTTTCTAAAAAGTCGTCTTGCTGAAGGATAATATTTCCATTGTCAATTAATAAATCGGTAAGTTTAAGTTTTTTGGATGCAACGACATCACGCAATGACTTCCAATGGATAGAACCGTCGACTTTTACTTCATCTAAAACTTCATCAATTATTTCTGCTCTGGCCATTGGAGGAATCTTTGCCAATCTCTCTAGAATAAGTGTTCCCTGAGATTCAACAAAAAGCCTAGTTTCACGAGAACCCAAATTGAACTGAATGGCTATTGCCTGACAGAGGATATGAAAAACAACAACATCCTGCATAAATAAATCTGAATTTGTAAGGTATTCAAATTCAGCCTGAACGAAATTTTTGTTATTTTTTTTCTCGATTGCCCACTGAATACGTTTAATTGCATAATCAGCATAGGATTTTGGAATTAATGAATCATCTGATATTCTTTGATTGGTTGTATGGATGATTGTGTCGACCATTGATTCATCTTCATCAAATATTTGATTTAAATCCCCATATTGTCTTATAATTTGCCTTCCTTCATTTGACAATGGGTTGATAAATGAAACTTCAGTCATGTTTTTAACTCTTTATTTTATATATTAAATAGCTAACTCATTTTTAGAATCAATATTGAATTGAATTTGAAGGGATGATATTTTGATGATTTTCTCAAATTTTTGAAATTAATTTTTTTCAAATATTCAATCCCTCTTAAATTGCACGGCTAAAAATATTAATTTTATTATATATGAGTAACATAATTATATCATGTTTAAAATAATTAAGGGGATTAGATAAATGTCAAAGATTTTTATTTCATGTGCACTTCCTTATGCAAATGGACCATGTCATTTAGGCCATATCCGTTCCACATATCTGCCTGCAGATATTTTTGCAAGGTACAACAGAATGGTTGGAAATGATGTTTTACTGGTTTGCGCTACAGATGAGCATGGAACTCCAATTGCAGTAAAAGCTGATAGAGAGAAGAAAAAACCAATTGAAATTTCAAAAAGATATCATGATATGATTGTTCAGGATGTAGAATCAATGAACATATCATTGGATAATTTCACAAGAACTACCGATGAAAAACATTATGAAATTGCGAAACATTTCTTTAAGGATTTATACGATAACGGATTTATTTACAGAGAAGATATCCAACAGTTATACTGTCCAAACTGTAATAAGTTCTTGCCTGACAGATATGTTGAAGGATTATGTCCGGTTTGCGGTTCCGAAGCAAGAGGTGACCACTGTGAAAAATGCGGAAAAGCACTTAATCCGACAGAACTTGATGAACCTCACTGTATTACATGCGGAACAACTCCGATAATTAAAGATACATTTCAGTATGCCTTTAAATTGTCTGAATTTGAAGATGATTTGAAAGAATACATCACTACAAATGAAAATCTTCCGGCCAATGTTAAAAACTATGCAATTAATTGGTTAAATGAAGGATTGACTGACTGGATTTTGACCCGTGATATGGATTGGGGTATTCCTGTACCTCTGGATGAAGCTAAAGGTAAAGTATTGTATGTCT
Source organism: Methanobrevibacter sp. (assembly GCF_045116495.1). Classification (GTDB taxonomy): domain Archaea; phylum Methanobacteriota; class Methanobacteria; order Methanobacteriales; family Methanobacteriaceae; genus Methanocatella. The sequence goes on from NZ_JBGULU010000096.1 coordinate 13,037, forward strand.
GGATTGAAGCATTCCTGGGTTATATCTCCTCTGCATCACAATGGTCTGAGCAGTCTGGCATTAAATGGGAAGACTATTGGAATGATTATGTGGTTCATTTCATTGGAAAGGACATCATTTACCACCATTCAATATTCTGGCCTGGACTTCTAAAAGCTTATGGATGTAAATTGCCTGATATGATTTATGCAGGTGAATTCTTGTCTCTTGAAGGAGAAAAGATGTCAACAAGTAAAAATTGGGTAATATGGATTGCTGATTTTGTTAAAGACTATGAACCTGATTTACTTAGATATTATCTGACAATCAATGCTCCTTTAAACAAGGATTCAGACTTTTCATGGGATGATTTCCAGAGAAGAAATAATGATGAACTTGCTGACGTTATCGGAAACTTCCTGCACAGAACTTTTGTATTTACCAAAAAGCAGTTTGACAGTAAGATTCCTGAATATACCAATCCTTCAGACGAAGATGAAGAATTTAGATTGGCAATTGAACAGCTTCCTGATAAGGCCGGTGAATACATTGCAAATTATGAATTCAGGGAAGCTTTGCTTGAAATATTTAAAGTGGCCAAAAAAGGAAACAAATATTTCAACGATGCTGAACCATGGAAAGCAGTAAAAGAAGACAAAGTTAAAGCAGCTAACTGTTTACACTTATCTAATCAATTGGCTAAAACCTTAGCTTACACATTAAAACCGTTCCTTCCAACAAAAGCAGATAAAATCGCAGATATTATGAATATAGATAGTTTGGATAACTGGGAGGATGCAAAAATACCATTGCCTGTAGGCCATGAAATTAACAAGGCAAAACCTTTATTCAAAAAAATTGAAGATAAGGAAATTGAAGCTCAAAAAGCTAAATTAAAAGAAAACTTAAATGAAAAAGAGGATGAAACTATGACTGATTTAGTAACTATAGATCAATTTGACGAATTTGTAATTAAAATAGGTGAAGTAAAAGAAGCGGAAAAAATCGAAAAATCCGATAAACTATTAAAATTACAAGTTGACATCGGTGAAGAAAAACCAAGACAAATCGTTGCAGGACTTGCCAAATTCTACTCCCCTGAAGAATTAATCGGAAGAAAAGTCTGTGTAATAGCTAACCTGCAGCCGGCAAAATTATTCGGAACATTATCTGAAGGTATGATTTTAGCAACCGGTGCATCCGGAGCATTACTCTCACCTGATGAAAATGGAAATGTCGGTGAAAGAATTCAATAAAATTAGATTAAAATGGAAGAATCTGTCCTAGTAAATAAAGCCGAGAACTACTTGAAAGAAATTGCAAATGATTCAATTATCTTAGAGGATATTGAAAATTTTGACAATTTCAAAAGTCTTTACTTTAAACTAGTTGACAGATTAAACTATTTGCAAGACCTGAAAGATGATATGGATGCTCAGGGATACACTACTCCTTTCACATCCTTGAACCGGTATGGAACAAAGGCAGTATCTGAAGTGTCACTTGATGAGGTTGGAGAAAATTCCCGCCATAACCAGATATTCAGAATGAAGGCAAACTCCAAGAAAAATATTCTGGACAGGGTTAAATCCGCAATTGACTCTCATAAAATTGCAATCGGCAATCTTGAACAATTCGGATATGTGAAATGCAATTCATGTTATAAAAAATATTCAATCGATGAGTACAGACAACGAGAGGCAAAATGCAGTTGCGGATCCAAGGGTTTCACATTCAAAATCAACAAGGAAGCAACATTCAGACTGGAAATTATTCCTTTTTTACCTCTTTCCGGAAATTACATGGTACTGATGAGTGAATTTTCACCATATGCCAGAGAATCATTCAAACAGGTTTTAAACATTTTAAAACAGGAACGTAAAGGTGTTGTAAAAACCATTTCCCTTGTAATTAGAATAAGGGACAAAAACAATCGTTTGGTTAGAAAAAATCTTACTTTAAGCTCCGAATATGTTAATAACTATGATGAGGAAGTAAGGCGAAGATACGGCAGGAATGTCAGAATCGAAACATTGAGGTTCCATAAGACAAAACCTGCGATAATTGACGATAAACATGCAAGAACAGCTCTTGCACTTGCTTATGTTAAATATTCTGAAGCAATTATCAGTGACATTAAGGATGACATCTTAAAAAGAAAATTGACTGATTTTAAAAGAATCAACAAATATTTTGAAATAATCTCCAAATATCAAAACCAGACACCTGACTTTATAGACAAATATGATTCTAATTCCATTGAAAAATGGAGAGATGACCAAATCCAAAAAGAATTCGTTAGGCTGAACTATGCTGACAAATTCGGCAATTTAAAGAGGTCCTTAAGTAGGGATTTAAAAATCAGAGATTCGATTTATAAAAATACCTTTAAAAACATCGCTTCTGCACTGATTATGTGGGACATCTTTAAATATTATTTGACAACTTCCAATAACTCCCGTAAAATTGTTAACGGACCGTTCCCTTATATCAGAGTGGAATTGGATAGGGAACAGAGAAAAGTTTTCAAAACCACTTATTCAAAGGTTATTGAAACTCTAAATAGCTTCACAGACATTAAAATCATCACAATTCCTGAAATGGATTTGCTGTTGTATGAGAAATTCAAGTTCGAAAAGCAGTCTAGAAGTTCCAATATCAAATTCAATCATGTGGCTTTAGGCGCTGCACTGGTGCATCAAAATTCTGACATCAGTTTGGAAGAGATAAGCAATGCATTCAACATTAACGAATCCAAAATCAAAAAGGAACTTAAAAATATCGATCAAATAAGAAATCCGAAAAGCGATAAGTCTAAAAAATTCTTGGATTTAATTAAGAAATAGTGATTATATGGATGAAGACACAACAACAGTTCATATAACAAAGGCTTTATCATCATCCCTGATTGTAGAGCTTATAGAAAAATATCCCAATTTATCTGAGATTACATGTTCTCCAAGCGTTTATGACAGGACGTCAGAGACATATATAGATGCACTGTCTCAGCTGGATATAGAAGTTGTAAAAAAATATGACTGGGGAGCGAAATCCAAAACAAACGGTGCTGAATTCGAAGTATTGAAACTATCAAATCAAGGATTAAAACCAAAACAAATAGCTGATGAATTGGATATTACTTTAAATAGGGTTTATTATCTTTTACGAAAATGCAATACTGATTTTGATAACAGAAAAAGAAAACATGATCATCCTGAAATTAAAAACCTTAAAAGTCAGGGGCTATCTGCAAAAGAAATTTCAGAAAAATTGGATATTCCCTTAAGGAGTGTCTATTATATTTTAAATAAAAAATAATTACTTTTTTTAATAATGAATGTTAAATAATTAATCATGATAATATTACCGGAACTTCCCTTATACGTGATAGCGATAATCTGTGGTTTACTTTCTTTTTCAATGACCCGATTATTCATGCCAAAGATTATTAGAAAACTTGAAGAAGCAGACATTGTAGGAAAAGACATTCACAAATCCTGGAAACCTGTTGTTGCTGAAATGGGCGGATTTGGTATTATCTTTGGATTTGTACTGGGAATGTTTTCCGGAATTTATATGCATGAAATCCTTGCTTTTCCGCTAATTGTTGTTCTGGTTGTAATATTACTGGTCGGAATGATTGGTATTCTTGATGATTTGCTTGCGCTTTCATCAAAATCCAAATTCTTTTTACTATTCATTGCAGGCCTTCCTCTGATGTGGGCGGCACCTCCGAATGTAGGCTTATTATATCTGATTACTATTCCTATAGCCTTGTCAATAGGTGCTAATCTAACAAATATGTTGGCGGGTCTTAATGGTATTGAATCCGGTTTGGGCGTTATTTCAATGACATCACTTACCATTGCATGTATAATTTTGGGAAAATACGATGTAACAATCATATCCATGAGTATGCTTGGTGCATTGGCGGCATTTTTATACTTTAACAGATATCCGGCAAAAATTTTCCCTGGAGATACAGGAACATTAATCATAGGTGCAGCTATTGTATGTATTGCGTTTATTGGAAGGGTAAAATTAATCGCACTTATTGTATTGATGCCGAATATTATTGATGCGGCTCTGAAATTCTATTCTGCAGGTGTAATGAATCGTTCCCAACAGAAACCAACACAACTGAATGAAGATGGAAAACTGGTAAGGCCTGATGTTGGCTTTAAATCATTAATCAGACTAATTTTAAGAAAACCAATTGCAGAAAAGGATGCTGTAAAAATAATATGGGCAATTGGAATAGCTTTTGGAATTTTAGGAATCATCGTAGCATTGATAATGCCTGGCATGCTTGAAAATCAGACATTAATGAACTTCCTACAGATTAAAGAAATGTTCTACCACATCGGATGATAATATGATGAGACCATATGTAATATTAAATGCTGCAATGACACTGGATGGTAAAATTGCAACAGCTACCGGAAGTTCAAATATTTCAGGCTCTGAAGATTTGAAAAGAGTTCATGAGATTAGAAAGGACTGTGATGCTATAATGGTTGGAATTGGTACTGTAATGGCAGATGATCCAAGACTTACTGTTCACAAAATTGATGCAAACCCTGAAGATAATCCCGTGCGTGTTGTAGTTGACAGCAAATGCAGAACTCCCATTGATGCAAGAATCACTAATTCTGATGCAAAAACAATAATTGCAAGTGCAAATGCATATAAAGATGATTTCATTCAGTCTGAAAAATATGAAACCTTCAAAAATAGAGGAGTTAAATTTTTCTGGAGTGGAGATAAACGAGTGGATTTGACTTCACTTATGAGTTATCTGCATGAAGAAGGTATTGAAAAGCTAATGCTTGAAGGAGGAGCAACCCTAAACTTTTCAATGATTAAAGCAGGTCTTATTGATGAGATAAGCATTTGTGTAGCTCCTATGATTGTTGGTGGAGCTAATGCTAAGACTTTCTTTGATGGTGAAGGTTTTGATACTATGGATGAAGCTGTCAGATTGGATTTTATTGATTCATATATTTTAGGCAAGGACTTAATTTTAAAATATAAAGTTTTAAGATAGCTATTGCCATGTTTGAAAAAAAGTTTTAGAATTTTTTCATGTGGGATTTCTAAAAAAAATTCTCTTTTTTTATAGATTATTTTTCACTATTATCCTTTTTTTCATGACGTCAGATTATTGATAATTTTTAAGGCAATGGTCTAAATCATTTGTGATATTTGTAAATAACATTTCATTTTTACAAAAACTATCTAAAATAACTGTGCCATATATATCATGATGGTAGAAATAGTATATTTTGCATTTTTTTTGAAAGTGGTTTTTGTAATTCATCAACCACTTTAAAAAATTCCTTTTGATTTTAGTAATTTACGAGGATTGTCAACTATTGCTTTCATCGCTTCATCATGAGAAAGTCCAGCACCTAATGCAATTTCGTATGACTTTTCAAATGTGATTATATTATCAGGTGAATGTGTATCTGTATTGACAAGCAATTTGTTTCCAACTTCACGGGCAACATTTGCAACGTGGCCATTTCCAAGGCAATGTCCTTGACGTGCGGAAATTTCTAAATAAATATCATGATCCTTTGCGATTTCTGCTTCTTCAACAGTTATCAAACCTGGATGGCCTAAAATATCGACATGTTCGGATTCAACTGCTGCACGATTAGTTCCTGGAGTTACAGGTTCGTTTAAGGTTTCACCATGAACAACAACGATTTTAGCCCCTAAATCTTTTGCCCTTGCAGCAATTCCATCAATGGATTCGCATGGAGCGTGGGTTACTTCAGCCCCCAAAACGACAGTAATGTCCCAATTGGAATTGATGTCATCAATTGCATCCTGAATGGCGGGAATTGTATCAACGTTTGACCAGTCAACATGGTCTGTAATAGCTATTGCTTCATGATTTAATTTTAACGCTCTTCTTGCAAGTTCGGAGGGCAATAATTCTCCATCACTGAATAAACTGTGCATATGTAAATCGATTCTTTTATTCAAAATAATAACCTCTGTTAATAAATATAATATTATATATAGTACATTTAATATAAACTTATATAACTTAAATATTTTTGAGGTATAAAAATGAAAGCAAAAGCAGTAAAAATAGCTGATGGTGTTTACTGGGTAGGTGTTATCCACTGGAACAGCAGAACTTTCCACGGATATGGAATTCCAGGAACCACATACAATGCATATTTAGTATTTGGTGAAGAAAAAACTGTATTGATTGACAATACTTACACAGGCTTGCAAAATCAATTGGATGCAAGAATTGAAGATGCATTTGCACAAGAAGGAAAAGATATTAAAATCGATGTATTCGTACAAAACCACTCTGAAATGGATCATTCAACTTACTTAAGAGATACTATTGATAAATATAATCCTGATGCGGAAATATATGCATCAGCTAACTGTATCAAATTCTTGGAAGATCAATATCACAACTTCTCAGATTTGGAAATCAATGCCGTAGCTACCGGTGATGAAATCGATATTGGTGGCAGAACCTTAAAATTCATCTCAGCACCAATGCTTCACTGGCCTGACAGCATGTTCACATTCCTGGCTGAAGAAGGAATATTGTTCTCAAACGATGCATTCGGACAGCACGTATGTCACTCCAAAAGATTCGATGAAGACTATTCTGTTGACTACTTGCTTAAGGAAGCACAAAAGTACTATGCTAATTTAGTCACTCTCGGCTCTCCAATGCTCAGAATGAAATTAAATGAACTGACCGAAACAGGTTTAATCAATGAAATCAAAATGATTGCTCCATGTCACGGTCAAATCTGGAAAAACCCAGCTCCAATCGTAGAGAAATATACTGAATGGGGATCTGGAGTTTGCAAAGACAAAATTACTGTTATCTATGATACAATGCACCATTCAACCGAAAAGCTCGCATACCAAATCGCTGAAGGTATAATGAGTGAAGGTGTTGAAGTTGAAATGTACTTCATGCAGGAAGACGGTCCTGATGATGTAATTACAGACATTCTTGACTCTAAAGCTATTGCACTCGGTGCTCCTACAATGATGAACAAGCCGTTCCCAAGAATCGGTAACATGATGTACTGGCTTGACTGTGTCAACTTCAAAGGAACAGGCAGCGAGAAAAACGCTTTAATCTTTTCATCCAAAGGATGGGGAGGAGGAGCTATTGCAAAACTCCAAAGAGATTTAGAAGAAGCAGGTTTTACTGTAACTGACACTTTAGATGTTTTATTCGTACCTGATGAGGATGTCTTAGCTGAAGCATTTGAAAAAGGTGCAGAATTAGCACGTTCAATTAAAGAATAGTTTTTTAACTATTCATTTTTTTTATTAAAATGGTAATTGTTGTAAGTGGCAACATTTTTATATGGATGATTGATTAATATAGTAGTGAGTGATTTTTATGGCAAGTTTAGTTATTTATTTTTCAAGAAGTGGTGAAAACTACTTCGGTGGTGAACTTAAAAACATTGAAAAGGGAAACACTGAAGTGATTGCGGAATACATTCGGGAATTGGATGGAGCGACTTTATTTAAAGTCGAACCGGCAGAGGAATATCCTGCAGATTACATGAAATGCATCGATGTTGCCAAAGCCGAACAGCAAGCTGATGCAAGGCCTGAAATCAAGGAAACATTAGATAATATTGATGAATACGACACAATTTACATCGGTTTTCCGAACTGGTGGGGAACTTTGCCAATGCCAATGTTTACCCAACTGGAACAGCTTGATTTTACAGGAAAAGTCGTAAAGCCTTTTGTAACTCATGAGGGATCAGGTTTCGGCTCATCACAAAAGGATTTGGCAAAATTATGTGAGGGTGCTGAAATTAAAAATGGCCTTTCAATTCCTGGCGCAAATGTCTATGATGTAAAAGACACTGTTAAGGCATGGATTGATGAATAATTTTTAATTCACTTTTTTTTTCAATTTTTTTATTATTTTTGTCTTGTTCATATTTTAGTAAAAAATTATATACATTTAAAGGATATGATTTTGCTTTTTTGTAGTTAGAAAATCTTCAACTCTTTATTGATGTAATGAATATTATACATTATTTAGCCGTATGTGTAATTTTTTTTTAACATTTCTTAATCAATTTTAAATATTTTACATTTTATTTTTTTTTTAATTTAATTAAAATTTATTATAAAAATTTATAATATATTCAATATTTTTCTAAAAAAAATTTAATAATTAATAACAAATTTTAAATATCATTCTATAAAAATATTAAAATGCAATATTGATATTAAATTATAATATTATGTTGTTATAAATTATTAAAATATATATGATTTTGTTTATTAAATATAAACAAAAATAGGTGATTGGTTAGATTTTTATAATTTAATTATTCATCAAAATAATATATTTGAGATTTATTGAGTTAAATCAAATCTAGGATAAATATGAAAAAATCAAATGTTAAAGTTCAATTTTAACTGATATTATTGGTATTTCTCGGCTTAGTATTTGTAATGATGGTTATAATTGTATTAATCAGTTATTTTTCGTTGTTACTTGCATGATAATGGTTGATTGTATTATTTATGGGTTTAAATTAACTTTTAATAAATTTAATTTATATTATTTGATTAGTTTGTATATTGATTTGACTCTCGTTAGAGGGAAAAGATGAAATTAAATAAACTAATAGGTATTTTAGTAATAATTTTTGTATTAATAATGTTTGTGGGCGCTGTTTCTGCTGCAGACAATTCAAACGGATTGAATGCAGTTGGTGCAGACAACGGAAATTTTGAGGTTGAACATAATAGTGTTTCTGATGCTCTCAAAGCTTCAAACAGTGAAGTTTTAGGTGATGGAAATACGGGAAATAACTGGTATGTTAAAGCAGGTGCAACAGACGGAAACGGATCTCAGGCAAAACCTTTCGGTGATTTACAATCAGCAATAAATAATGCGGGTCTCCAGGAAGGAGATACTATTTATGTAATGAAAGGAACTTACAAAGGTACTTCAAACACTGGTTTAACAATTGATAAGAATAATTTAAAAATTACCTCTTATGATGGAACAACTACATTTAATGCAGAAGGAAAAAATCAGGTATTTAAAATAACTGGAAATAATGTTGTTTTAAGTGGTTTGTCATTAACAAATGGAAAGGCAACAAATGGTGGGGCTTTATATATTGATGGAGACAATATTCAAGTCGATAATTGTATTATTAATTCAAATTCCAATACAAACATCCAAAGAGGTGGAGCAATATATATTGCAAACCATGAGAACGTTTCAATCACTAATTCAATGATAAACTCTAATAAAGCTAAATATTCAGGTGGTGCGATTTATAACACAGCACCGAATACTTTAATAGCAAATTGTAGTTTTTATAATGGAATTGCAAATTCCGGTGGTGGAATTTATTCTGATAAAAAAATTAGCATTGTCAATGCTACTATGAGCTCTTGCAAAAATGCAGTAGTTAATGGATATGGTGGAGGAATCTGTTTAAAAGGTTCCGATGCTAGTAATTCAGTAATTGACAACGTTTCCTTTTCAAGTTCATATGCTGACCAAGGAGGAGCAATTGCTTTAGTTGATTGTAATAATGTGACTGTCAACAACTGTGAAATTGCAAACAGTATTACTATTACTTCTGTCAATAGTGTAGAAAACGGTGACGGTGCTGCAATATGGATGAACGGTAATGATAACTTAATTAACAACACATATGTTCATGATAATAATGCATATGGTTGGGGTATAATTTATATTCCAGCGTCATCTACAGGAATTGTAATTAATGATTGTAGATTTGCAAGAAATACCTGTGATTATCATGGGGCTGCAATTTATTCAAGAGCAGATGATTTGCTGGTAAACAATTCCTATTTCGAGAAAAATCACTGTTCAAAATATGGTGGAGCCATTTACATTGGTCAGGGAAATCATGTAAGAGTTGAAAACTCAGAATTTGTTGGAAATTATGCTGAAAGAGGAGGAGCGATATTTTTAGGTTATGTATCATCCAAGTTAAGATGCATTAATCCTGTAATTGATAACTGTACTTTTAAAGATAATGGTGTTTTCCCAGCCGTATTTGAAAGAAATATGACTAAAGGGGGAGCAATTTACTCTTGGGCAGAAAATACCACCGTAATTAACTCAAATTTCACTCATAATGTAGCACTTATGGGTGGTGCAATTGTATATGAATATGGAGTTAACACTTTGGAAAACAATACATTCATAGGCAATATTGCTGAAAAATATGGTGGTGGAGCTGTATCCAGTACAAAACAAGGAGATAAAATTAACAACTGTACCTTTATTGATAACGTTGCACAAGGCTACGGCGGTGCTATAAGTGCAGACTATCCGACAATAACAAATTCAACATTCAAATCAAATCATGCAAACCATGGTGGTGCAATTTGTACAATTACTGCAAATGTTTCAGACTGTGAGTTTTATGATAACACTGCAGATGATAACTGGGTTGTATTAGCTGCAACAAAAGTGATGGAAAACAATAATGTCCGTCAAGGACAGGATGTTCTTTCAATGAATCATACAATTTATGTTGACATGAAATATGATTCCAAAAACAACATCGCTTATGCTGATGGTTATTATGTGTATTGTGTAGAAGAGGATGCTGATTATCCAAGATATGGTGTACTGTGGGAAGATTTAAGATATGCTCAAAATTCAATAACTGAGGAACCTGTTGGTGAATTACTTAAAATTTTAATATTTACTAATTGGAATGATGAAAGTGTAGCTAATCATAAAGATTTGCAGAGTAAAATTAACATTATCACTGATCATGATTATGAAAACAGTAATGATGAAGTTATTCAGAATGTATTAAAGTTATATAATGAAGGATTCAGAGTTCCGACAAATAATGCAGTTAAAATTTTGGAAAATGGTGTTGTTGAGTTATTTAATTTCGTAGAAATCATTACACCATCTGCAACACAAAATGTAATTGGATTTAATGTATCCGTCCCTAAAATGAATGTATCTAAGGAAATTGTAAACGCTGATGTATTCGTAAACAAAACTGTTGATTTCAATATTACTGTAAATAACACAGGTAAATGTAATTTGACATATATTTGGATAAATGAAACTGATTTCAGTGACGGTTTGAAATATTTATCATTTAGATCTTCATTTAATTGGACATATGATAATCAAACTAAAATCTGGACTTTAAATGACAAGTTATCTCCAAATAAGACAGCTTATATTATTTTAACATTTAATGTGACCAAATCCGGAAACATGACAAACAATGTTTCTGTTGGTGTTGGAAATTACTCATTTGGAAATGACACTGTAAACTTTACTGTTTATAGTCCTAATATGACTGTTATGAAAGTTTCATTGAATAGTACTGTTATCTTGTATGTCGGTGATGAAGTTGCTTTCAATATTACTGTAATTAATACTGGCGATTACGTTCTTGGTAATGTGACAGTAACTGAATCCTATTTAGATGGTGTTGAGTTTGAGTATTTAGACCATACAGATGAAACCAAATGGATTAAAGAGGGTAATATTTTCACTTATAAAGATAATCTTGGCATAGGTGAGAATGCTACATTCACTATTTACTTCAAAGCATTAACTAACGGTACTTTAGTAAATAATGTTACTGCTAGGTCTAATGTTACTAATAAGACTAACAGTAGTGCTAATGTGACTGTCTACAATAAAATAACAATCAATGTTACTAAAGTTTGGAATGACAGTGATGACCATGATGGTTTCAGACCTCAAAATGTGACCTTTGTGTTATATGCTGACGGTAATGAATATACCAGAATTGATTTAAACGGTACCGGTAATGTTTGGACTGGTAATT
>NZ_JBGULU010000097.1:0-4023 GCF_045116495.1 Methanobrevibacter sp.
GTTGTAATGAAAGTCAAAGGCAAATCATATAATGTTAAAACTGACGCAAAAGGATATGCAACAAAAACATTTGATTTTACTCCTGGAAAATATACAATAACAGCAACTTACAAGGGATCAACAGTCAAAAATACAATTACCATTAAAAAAGTCTTGAAAGCCAATAGTGCCACTATGAAAAAGGCTAAAAAGATTAAATATTCTGCAACTTTAAAAACAAGCAAGGGCAAGGCCATTTCAGGTAAGAAAATTACTTTTAAGATTAACGGTAAAACTTACTCTGCTAAAACCAACAAAAAAGGCATAGCCACTGTCAGTTTTAAGAATTTAAAAGTTGGAAAATATTCTGTTGTTGTTAAATATTTGAAATCTCAAGTTAAAACAACATTAAAAATTAAAAAATAGTGAGGGGATTAATCCACCTCATTTTCATTTTATTTTTACACTTATCTTTTTTTGTGAAGCTTTATAGTAGCTGTCTCCAGCAAATTTAATCAATGCAGTGAATTTGCCTTTTTTGGTTAATTTGATTTTAAATGTTGCTTTTCCTTTAACTGTCTTTGCAGTGTATGTTTTTTTGTTTACTTTTAGGGTTACCTTCTTTTTATTGAGTGTTTTCCCGTTTCCTTTTAATGTAATTGTTATTTTTTTGGTTTTTGCCTTTGCCTTGAATGTTTGTGATTTTGCAGTTATTGCTGTTTTGATTTTGGTAACTTTCTCTTCATTTTTAAATACTATTTTGTTCACATAGATTGTTGGGCTGTTGATATAAATTTCGTTTTCATATGTTGTCTTATCAAAGGATAAATTTTCAAGACTTATTTTTTGTGAAGTTATATATAATGAATTTCCATGTGATTTGGCGATATTATTGCTGAATTGACTATTATTCACACTTAATTCTCCATATTTAGCATATATTCCACCGCCTGAATTGGCAGAGTTTTGTGTAAAAATGGAATTGTCCACATCTCCCCTTGCATTGAAATAGATTGCACCGCCGTCTGTTTTTGCATTGTTTAATTTGAATGTGGATGATTTTATGATTCCTTCCTTATCAAACAGAATTGCCCCTGCCCATGATGCAGTGTTGTTTGTGAATGTGGAATTCTCAACGGTTCCATTCTGCATGAAGTATAGGCATCCGCTTTCACGATTGGCCAAGTTGTTTTTAAAAATAGAATTTTCAACATTTCCGGTTCCTTTAAAGAATATTGCTGCTGCAAACATTCCTATATTATCAGTGAACTGGGAGTTTTTCACAATAAGATTCTCATCTGAGGTTATTCCTCCTCCATATCCGATTGCTATGTTTCTATTGAATTTTGTGTTTTCGACAAGCCCTGTTTTGAAAAAGTATATTCCGCCTCCGTCTCCACCTTCATTATGGGTAAATGTTGAATTTAGGACGGTCCCTTTTTCAACGAAGTAGATTCCTCCTCCGAGCAGTGTAGCATAATTGTCTTTTAGTGTTGAATTAATTAAGGTTCCTTCGTTTTCAAAATTCAATCCGCCACCAAAATAGGCACTGTTATTGTCAAAATTTGAATTTATGACTTTTCCATTGTTTTGAAAGAAGATTCCTCCGCCAATATTTGGTGTGGCACTGTTTTTCACTTGGCAGTTAATCAATGTTCCGTCAGATCCGCTCCAGTGTATTGCCCCTCCGTTTTCCTGAATTTTTCCATTGATGATATTTATATTCTTTAGAATTACGTTATCTGACTTGATATTGAAAATTCTGGCTTTTTGATTGGCATTTATGGTATGTCCCTGACCGTCAATGGTTAAACCATCAATATCTATAGGTATTCCTTTGCTGTAGTTTGAATCTCCTGCTGAATTGAATGCATAATCTTTAGTTAGATATACCAGTTTTGATTCATATGATTTATTTATTTCACTTGAAAGTTGCGAAAATTCCCCAATATCATTTTTTTCAGTTAAAATTTCTCCATAATCATGTGTAATTAAATTATCGGAACTTTTATTCATATCCGCTGCATTCACACAGGTTATGCTTAAAAATATTATGATTATGCTACATATTAATGCGATTTTGTACTTTATGTTTAATCCCCCATTCTTTGAATAATTTGAATTTTATTTTTATATCTATATGTATTTTACTTCATTTCAAAAAAAATTATATTAAAATTTAAGTAGTTTTTCGCAAATAAATAGAAATATATTAATTATATTGATAGTAAATATGTATATATTGACAAAATATGTCAATTGTTATAAAATGAAAACTGTGGGAAAAATATGAAATTAAAGAGATTTATATTAGTATTGTCTTTTTTAATAGCTGTAATGATGTTAATTAGCTCTGTTTCAGCTATTGAAGATAATAATCAAAACTTAACGATAGATTCAACTGGCGATATGATTGAATCTGCAAATGAAAATATAATAATGAGTTCAGTTTATGATGATAGTTTGTCAGCTTCAAAAACCATCACTGTCGATGCAGTTGGTGAAAATCACAATGAAATGAATGATAAAACCATTAAAAAGGCATTTGACGAGGCTAATGATGGGGACACTATTATTATTGCTGGAAATAATTATGAACATGTACATAGAACAATTGATAAAAAATTAACTATTAAAAGTGAAGTCGGAACCTCTTTAAGTCCTTGTTCTAGTATTGCCGATTCAGGGTTCCATGGAATGTTTTATTTAACCTCAAAAGCTAGTGGAACTGTAATCGAAGGATTCAACTTCATTGGAAATGGCATGTTGTATGGAAATGGTGATTATGGAATCCTTATTGATGGGGCTTCAAATGTAATAATAAGAAACTGTACTTTCAGCGATATGGGCTCCGGTGATGCAATTAGGATAGAAAATGCAAAATCTGTAACCATTGATGATGTTGCCGTTGATGGTGCGGTTTATGGAGTTAATATTAAAGATTCAGCAAACACCATTGTTGAAAATTCAGATATTAAAAACAATGAAATTACTGCAGTTTCAGTTGCAGGATCAAGCAAGAATACAAAAATAATCTACAATAACCTCACCAACAATGGTGTTGGTGTTAATTTAACCTCATCTGACGGTGTATATATTCTAAGCAATTATATTGCATATAACACTCATGGTGTTTATGTAAACTGTAACATTACTAAAATTGAGATTAAAGGTAATTTCTTTAATCAAAATAAAGTATATGAGGTTTTAAATGATTATCGTGTTAGAAACATGGTGGATATGGTAAAAAAAGTTGGTTATCGTGATTTGGAAATAATTGACAATAACTATATGGTAGGTCTTGAAGGTGCTCAGGATGAAAGGCCGGTTTACCGTATTACTTATGATTATAAAGGTAAAAATAAAGGGGATTACGCTTATGATGCTGTAAATGATGTTTTCAAATATGTTGGTGACGGCAAAGGAGATTACATTGATAATAAAGGCGCTGTCTTCTTGCGATATGTATTTGAAATAAATAAAAATGTTAATTGTCCTGTAATCTTTTATATTTATGAAGGAGGCAAGCAATGGTCATTGAGCGGAAACTATGAACTTCAATTGAGCGAAATTACTCAGGTTAAAAAAGGAATATATTCCATTTCCATTGTTGATGAAAACGGCAACGTCGCAAAAGATTTGAGTTCCGTTCCTGTAACATTTTACTTGAATAAGGCCACAAAACATGTAAAACCTGATGAAGGAGATGTTTTCAAAACAGTAATGATGAAAAATGGAACTGCAACCGTAAGGTTTTATCAGGATGAATTTGCCCAAAGCGGCAATGTCATAACTGCTGTCGTTCCGACAAACGGTGCAAATTTCGATGAGAAAGTATCTAAAACATTCAATGTTAAAGACGAAGATATTCTTGGAACATCAACAAACACTACATTAACAGTTTCAGATTTAATCACTTATCCAAATTCAAATAAAGAATTTGTTGTTACTTTAATTGATACTAATGGAAATCCTGTTGTTGGGGAAAGTGTTACAATTGATCTTAATTCTAAAAAATATTCTCCGGTAACCGACAGTAACGGA
>NZ_JBGULU010000098.1:0-11739 GCF_045116495.1 Methanobrevibacter sp.
ATGTTTTTAAAAAACACCTAAACCGCATGGATTAAGGTTGCGCTATGTTTTTCCACTCAAAATCATGTGGGAAAGTTGAGTTACTGAATTCTATTCTCTGTACAAAACATGTATGTTACATAACGTGGATTTCAGAAGCTACATGATGCAGTGCATCACAGCGATGACCTTCTATATGGATAAAATAGAATTTGAAAAAGACAAAAGAGGATCTGTTATTGGTTACAAATCACATCATATTACCTCTGATGTATTAGATAAACTGATGCCGTGGAATATGGCATAATATTTAGATCAGAAATGGTTATTTCTGACCATTTACTTTTTTTTATTATTGAGTATCCTTTTTCTGAGGTCCCTTAGGCATAGGCATATGAGACCTCAAGTGAATGATATTTATGAGGTAATATAGAATGAAGACAACACTGATTCATAATGGTGCAACACCTAAAGGAATTGAAGTAATAAAGAAGCTTCTGGCGGAAAATAATCTAGCAACAAACGAAATAAAAAATCGTGTCATTTGTATTGATACACCTGAAAGTGTATACAAATTGCAAGACTTTTTATCTCAAGATGAATTTACTTTCTACCCTTTAGATCCTTCTACACCGATAGATATCAATGAAACAATTGATAAGGTTATTTTCGTAAGTAAATAATAAAATCAGCGGGACAAATAATGCTAGTAAAGAAACACACCCCCAAAAAAAAGAATACCCTATGTGACAAGTCTCCTAAGGTTACTGTAATAATTCCGGTCTATAATGCCGAAAAATATTTAGCTGATACATTAAGGTCTATTTTATCTCAAACTTTCACTAACTTTGAAGTTATATGTATAGATGATGGAAGCACAGATAAAAGTGCTGATATTCTATCAATGTATGAAAAAAAAGATAAGCGAATTAAGGTCGTTAAGCAAGAAAATAAAGGTGTTATCGTTGCCCGAAATAATGCAGTTAAACTTGCAAAGGGTGAATTTATTTACTTCTTAGACAGTGATGATGTAATTGATGAAAGACTTCTAGAAAAGTCATATAATGCAATCATCGAAGGTAAAGGCGATATAATAACCTGCAGAGTAATGACTTTTGGCCGTGAGAATGGTGAAATGTATTTACCAAAACCAACAAAATTCAACATGGCTCGCGGTAACTGTTTGGTAAATGCGGCATTACTCAGAAAAAGTCTTTTCGATAAATCAGGCGGCTTTGATATGGCTTTTCACATGGGGCTGGAAGATTATGATTTTTGGTTAAATATGATATACCGCCAAAATGCACATTTTTATCGAATTCCTGAACTGTTATTTTATTATCGTATAAAGCCAAAAAGTGAAAGTAGAAACCTTAGTAAGGCTCATCTCCATGGAGAACTTATGAAAATGTTATATTCAAAATATCCGGAAATGCTTTGGTACAAAAAATTATATAAGCTATCAACATTCCTGTTCCAAATACGCCGCAAGCCAAATAAAACTGTTATTAGGTTGTTGAAACTACCAATCTTCTCAATTCGACAAAAGAAAAATAGTAAAATTTTCTATAAGCTATTTGACCTTATTCCTATATGTATCCGTAGAGTCAAGCAATCTAAAATTGATGAAATAAGGAAGGCAGAACTGGTATGTAAAGAACTTAATGAGAGGACAATGGTATGAAAAATCCGAAAATATCTGTTATTTTACCTTCCTATAATGGTGAGCGTTATCTTGCCCAATCAATACAATCTGTCATCGACCAAACTGAGACAGATTGGGAGTTGATAATCGTCAACGATTGTTCCACCGATAGTACGCTAGAAATAGCTACTAAATTTGCAAAAATTGACAGGAGAATTAAAGTTATTTCAAATGAGAAAAACTCGAAACTTCCTGCAAGTTTGAATGAAGGATTCAGGCGTGCAAAGGGTAAATACTTAACATGGACAAGTGATGATAATTACTACAAGCCTGATGCATTAAAAAAACTATCTGATTATCTCGACGAACATCCCAAAACGGATTTAGTATCGATGGCGTTTGATTTCGTTGACGAGAATGATAAATTTATGTATTCATTCGAAAGCTGTTTTAAATACAAGCGCTGCCAACCAGGATTGCTTCTACAATGCAATGTTGGTGCCGCATTTATGTACAGAAAAACAATCGCAGACAGAGTTGGAGAATATGATACTTATACATTCTGCGCAGAAGATTATGATTACTGGTGTCGAATAGCATTAAATGGCAAAATAGATTATACTCCTGATAATATATATGTTTATCGAATGCAGCCTAATTCTCTGACTGCTACTAAACAAGCGCAAATACAAGAAAAAACAAAATACATTCAAAGAAAGTACGCAGAAGCGTTTTTTAATAAGTTTAATTATACAGCCTTAGATAAGCTTCGTTTTTACAAAAACGTATTGCACGAGACTAACTCTAAATTATGCTACCTGATTGGTTTGTACCAATTTGCCGTGAAAGCAGTTTGCTGTTTAATTTTTTATCCCAAAAAACTACGAAAGAACCTTAGATCACGGTTATTAAGAATGGATAAATATTCATTTTCAACTCCCAATAAGGAGTATACAAAATGAAAAACATACTTGTCATACTTGGTACACGTCCCGAGGCAATAAAATTAGCTCCTGTAATATTGAATCTTCGTAAAGATCCTGACGTTAGGGTTTTGGTTTGTAATACTGAACAGCAAAAAGAATTATCAAATCAGACATTAAATTTCTTTGGAATTACCGCTGATTTTAAATTAGATACCATGCAACCTAATCAAACATTAGCTGGTGTTCAATCACGTATTTTATCGACAGTTTCTGATATTTATAAAAATAACAAAATTGATGCTACAATTGTTCAAGGTGACACAATGACCGTATTTTGTGGAGCTTTGGTATCTTTTTATAACCGTGTACCAGTATTCCATGTTGAAGCCGGACTAAGATCGTATGATTTGTTTGAGCCGTTTCCTGAGGAGGCAATGCGTCAGATGACGGCACGCATTACAGATTTGCACTTTGCACCAACGCAATTGGCATATGAGGCATTATTAAAAGAGAATATTCCACCTAAAAAAATAATTCGCACGGGAAATACTGTAATAGATGCATTATCCTGTTTATCAGAAGAAATTATGAAAGAAGCGCAAAATAAGTTGTTGTCGCGTAGCGTAAGCTTAAATGACAAATTAGTTTTGGTGACAGTACATCGAAGAGAAAATCATGGTGATAGATTAGATAGGATATTGGAAGCAATAACTTTATTAACGAAAAAATATAGCGATCACCAATTCGTATTGCCAGTGCATCCAAACCCAAATGTGTATACCAAGGTTCATACAGCTTTGGGAAATATACAAAATGTAATATTGACGGAACCACTGGATTACCCTGAGCTGGTTTGCCTAATGAAAAGCACCAAATTAATTTTGACTGATTCAGGAGGTGTTCAAGAAGAAGCTCCAACTTTTGGAAATCCTGTCCTTGTCATGCGTTATGAAACTGAGCGTACTGAAGGGGTTGATGCCGGTTTTTCAAAACTTGTGGGAGCAGATATTGATAAAATTATATCAGAATCTGATGCTATTTTATCAAAAAACAAGTCGGAAACTCGTCTAGATGGTTCTAAAAATCCATACGGGGATGGACACGCAACAGAGAAAATTACAACCGCAATAAAGGAGTTTTGGAAATGAAAATATTCTTTAAGAAGCAAAAAGAAAAAAGTACGGATGATGTGCTGAAAGATGCAAAAAAATGGATAGTTAATAATACCGTCGACAACAACGGAATTGTTGTTAGTACGCAAGATAAAAAATTAATTTATCCTGAGGTTACAGGTTATTACATTCCTACTCTGTTAAAATATAATGATATTGAAAGAGCCAAAAATTATGCAAACTATCTGATTTCAATACAAAATGACAATGGCTCTTGGAGTGAGCCTTCCGGAAAAATTCCCTATACATTTGACACTGGCATGATTTTAAAGGGGTTAGCCGCACTTGTTGAAGCTGGATTAGATGAAAACAATAAATATAAAAATGCTCTAATCAAAGGAGCTGATTATATTTTATCAATGCAAAGAGAAAACGGCTCTATTGCCACACAAGATTATTCATGGTGGGATTTACCATATGGGAAAAAAGTTCCTGAAGCAATTCACGTTTATTGTCTTGAGCCAATAAGATATGTTGGAAAAATTACAAAAGATGACAAATATGAGCAATGCATAAAGCGAGCTCTTGATTTCTATTTATCGTTAGAAAATCTAACTGATTTTAATACTTTGTCGCATTTTAATGCCTACATCATTGAGGGACTTATTGATATTGGAGAACTAGAAAGGGCCAAAAGAGCTATTGACCTGATAGCTCTACATCAAAGGCTAGACGGCTCAGTATCAGCGTACTCCAATGTAGATTTTGTATGTTCCACTGGTTTATTCCAGTATGCAATTTGCTGGTACAAACTTGGTGAAAAAGACAAAGGAGATAAAGCATTTGCATATGCCTCCTCACTGCAAAATAAATCCGGTGGGTGGTATGGGTCTTATAAAATCGCAAGAGATAAGCCAAATTATTTCCCTGAATACGAAATTTCTTGGGCTGTTAAATATTTCTTAGACGCACTCTTTTACAGGCAAAATATCAATCGCTAAAAAGGATAAGAAATGAGAAATATAAATTGCATAAAAAAAGCGCAATGTACAGGCTGTGGAGCGTGTAGAAGTATTTGCCCAAAGAGTGCGATAACAATGACTCCTGATACTTGCGGCTTTATGTATCCTGATGTAGATTTAAATAAGTGCATAAATTGTGGTAAATGCGTTAAATCTTGCCCTGCTAAAACTACACATAAAATTAATAATCAAAATTATGTATGCAAAGCTGCGATGGCAAATGATGATATCAGAAAAGAGAGTTCTTCAGGCGGTATTTTTTCTCTTCTTGCTGAATATATATTAGGTAATAATGGTGTTGTGATAGGGGCAGCATTTGAAAATAAAGCGATTGTAAAGCATATCATTATTGATAAAATAGAAGATCTGAAAAAATTAAGAGGTTCTAAGTATGTCCAAAGTGCTTTAACTGATATATATCAAAAAACGAAAGATATATTAGATGCAAAAAAAACAGTCCTTTTTTCTGGCACACCTTGCCAAATCGCGGGGTTGTATTCTTTTTTAGGCAAAAGCTATAGTAATCTATATACTATTGATATTATGTGTCACGGAGTGTCATCGCAAGAAATATTAAATAAATACTTATCAGAGAACTTTAAGGATGAAAAAATAAAACATATTTCTTTTAGAAATAAGGATAATGGCTGGAATTACGAACATAGCTTAAAGGTATCCACTAATAAGAAAGAATATTGCATTCCATATCAAGAAAGCTCTTATTATTATTTATTTCTCAATGCAATTTCATTAAGAGAATCATGTTATAATTGTAAATATGCCTCTTTACCGAGAATAGGAGACATTACACTTGGTGATTTTTGGGAAATAAAATCATATAATAAAATGTTTGATGATAATTTGGGTACATCCATGGTATTACTCAATAACAAAAAAGGGGAAGATTTATACAAAAACATTATTTGTGAACTCAAACTAAATGAAAACATTTCAATTGAAGTTGCAAAAAATGGCAATGGCACATTAACTCATCCTACTATTAAGAACCATCTAATCACGCAATTTAAGAACAACTACGCTAAAGAAACATTAAATAACAATTTGGCTCAATTGAAAGAGTACAAATTCGATTTTGCTATATATAATTTTTGGTGGACAATTAATTATGGTGCAACATTAACAGCATATGCGTTACAAAAATTATTAACACTTTATGGAAGAACTTCAACTCTGATAAGTTATTTATACGATAGAGATCCAAATGAAGTATTTTACAATAAAATCTCTGAAAAGTTTGCTAGAGAACACTTAACATGCACAAAGATATACAATTCGGAAAAAGAACTTGCAGAGTTAAATAATATTACAAATAAATTTATAGTTGGCTCTGATCAAGTTTTTAGGGATGATTATTTTAAGGATAGCTGTTTTCTGAATTTTGTTAATTATGATAAACTCAAAATTGCATTTTCCGCAAGTTTTGGAACTGACACTTTTAATGTTTCTCCAAAATTGATAGATAAATATAAGTTTTTACTCTCAAGATTTGATTACGTTTCAGTCCGAGAACTTTCTGGAATTGATATTTGTAAGAATACTTTTAATATAAAAGCAAAACAGATTGTTGATCCTGTATTTCTAGTAGAAGAAAATGTATGGGATGACTTAGTAAAAGAAAGTGCATTAAAAAGTAGCGAATATATACTATCTTATGTTCTTGATGCGGATGAGAATCTTAATCGAAAAATTAAAGATTATGCAAAAGACAAAAATCTTGATATCATAGAAATAAACTCAAATACACATTCAATTCAAGACTGGTTATACCTTATAAAAAATGCAAATTTGGTTGTAACTGATTCTTTTCATGGATTGTGTTTTTCTATAATTTTTAATAAAAAAGTTAATTGTTTAATAAATACTAACAGAGGAGCTGATCGCTTTAAATCTTTACAAAAAATATTACATATTCCTCAAGAAGTATTTTTTTACGATAGCGACACATATGATATAAAACAAAATATAAATATCATGCTTAATTATAATGAAATTAATGATTTGATAGCGAAGGCGAGAGATATAGGTCTAAATGAGCTTAATAAAATAGTAAATATTAAAAAAGTAAAAAATCAAGAAAATGAAGAAACAGATAAAATTTTATTAAAAAAATATTATAAGAAAAAGTTCAAACTTTCCTATTTTATTAAAAAAAATATTTATCTAATGTTATTTAATTTGCTTCATAAAGAAAAATTTCGTGAGAAATACTTAAAATATAAAAATAAGTAGAGGTGAAAATGTATCAAGTACTCGATTATAACAGCATTGATAAATTCCTTTGGGATAAATTTATATCCGATAGTAGTTATGGTTGGCTTCATCACACCTCTGATTTTATGAAAATGAACCAACATCTAGGTGAAAATAAGTCCTTTGCAATAATGAACGGAAATGAAATTTTGGCAATATATGTCCTTTATGGCAATTTTCGCTGTAAAAAGAAACTGTTCGGGCTTGTAGAAAAAAGACGTGGGTCACTTTTTTCTATTGGAGGCTTCTGTATAAAAGATGATTTATCAAAAAAACAATTCAAGAAAGTCACATCGTTATTTAAGGAAACTATTGATAATATGGTTTCTAAATATGGGATTAAAAGTTTTAATACGATGATGTTATATGCTCCAGCACTGTTGCCTAAAAAAACTAATTGGTTAGTAAATCCTTTGATATTTTGGGGGCAAGAAAATATAGATGTCCCTTATTCATTGGTAGATCTTGAAAATACCAACGAAGATGACATCTATAAGAACTGTTCAGAAACAACACGTCAAGAAATTAAAAAAATAAGTAATGACGAAAATTATAATATAAGAGTTGCAAATCCTAGTGAAGAGGATTTGTGTATTTATTATAATTTACATAAAAAAACATATAAAAGAACTAATGCTGAAGTATTTCCTTTATCATATTTTAAGGAATTATTTTTCAATTTATTAAAAAAGGATTATTGCCGTATTTTATTTTTAGAATATAAAAATAAGGTAATTGCAAGTAATATATTTGTAAAATATAAAGGATTAGAATTTTATCTTGCCAATGCCTCAGAAGATGAAAAATCGAATGGCGTAAACAAATTCCTTGTATACAAACAGTTGACAATGGCCTTAAGAGAAAATGCCAAGTCTTCTTGCATCGGTGGTTCTCGAATATATTTAAGGTCAGGAAAGTTAAAAGGATTAGCTGAATTTAAGACTAGTTTTGGTGGATCCATATACACAAATTATGATGGTAAATATATCTTAAAATAGATTTTATAAAGATAAAATGCTCATAGTAAAAATTTCCTTTGCAACAGTTAGAAGCATCTAGTCCATGTTATTAACAACCTGCTTTAATTATCCCGGATCCGTATTTGTTCTCAAGCTGGTCAATTACCCGGGAGAGTTTATCATCTTCCGGCTCTAAATTATCAAACAGCGAGAACTGTCGTTTTTTGCCGATAATAAGGTCCATCAAGGTGATTCCTGTTGACCGGTAGGTCGTACCGCGGTGGTACAGCTGATCTAACAACTTATGCGCCGCATCTCGCAAAGTCTTTTCGGAGTTCGTTGGCTTTTCAAGTTTTATTTCTAATTGATAGACCGCAAATTCCTTTGTCCGGACCATAACCGCAATAGTTGAACAATATCCGTTCCATAGCCGGAGCTTTTTAGAAGCATTGTGTATATGTCCGGACAGTGTGGAATGCAGGTAATCTATATCTTTTGAAAATTCTGCAAACGCGCTGGTGTCCTGAATAGATTGCGGTGGTTCAGGTTTTGGATTTACCGATGAGACTGTTTCTCCTAGGAGTTCGTGCTTCAGGGTCACACCATTCACGCCAAAACCTTTTCTCAGCCAGCTGTCCGACTTTGAAACATATTCTCGAATGGTATTGATGTCATTATATAATAAGTGTTTAGAGTTCTGCCGGCCAACGCCACATACAGAATCGATCGGATCATCGCCGACTTTTTCAAGGATCTTATCGACTTCCGGTCGGATCACATAAATACCACCGCATTTTTTTGCTTTATCACTGGCCAACTTTGCCAGGGTCTTAGATGAACACAGGCCGATTGATACCGGAATTCCTGTGCGCTTTAAGACCTCATCTCGGATATTAGTGATGAATTGCGTGTAGGTTATCTTATGCAATTTATTAAAACCGGTCACATCAGCGTAGGCTTCATCAACCGAAACAACCTCAACATCAGGTGTAAAATCCCGAATGGTGTCCATAACTTGTTGCGATATTTCGTGGTAAAGGGAGTGATGCGCAGGAATACAAATTGCATCAGGATGTTCTACTTTGGCCTTGAAATACGGTTCGCCCATCTTAACGCCGAGTGCTTTTGCCTCCTTTGACCGGGAAACAATGATGCCTTTATCACCACCGCCGGTCATGACACAGACGGGCCTGCCCTGTAATTTTGGATCCTTGCCCCGCTCACAGGAGACGAAAAAACAATCACAATCTATCAAAGCTATAATCCGTTGCATAAGAACAAGAGTAGAACATCTAACACAAAAAGTCAATGTGTATACAGGTATATACACGGAAAAATAAAACCATTATAACTCAATGATTTAACATATAGGTTTGCAACTTTTCTGTGGGTGTTCGCTTTGGATGAGAGAACGAGCCCACGACCAAAAAATATTTATATTTCTTTATAAAAACCCCTTGTATTTTCGGCTTTATTTGGCTATAATTAATTCAGGAGATGAAAAGTTGGACACTACGGTATCAGGTGTCGTAGGTTTCAAAGTAGTGGCCGACCATCTTTTCAAAATGCCTTTCAAATCTTTATCTTCATCAGTCTTTTAAAACATTTCAGCAGTTAGTCATTAGGATTTATTGTCTGTTTTCTCTATATTTCTCTGTTTTCGCAGAATTACCGTTTTTCTTTCATCAGCCTGTCACAAGAAGCTTTTGCCTACACGTAAAGTAATAAAAACCCCGCTATCGGACATAGAGAGCAATAGCGTGGCCGCATAATACCGGCTGTTCAATTCTTTTTATCAGGCTTATTTTACGGAATCTTCACCTTGAAGCCTTCTGGCAAGCTTAATGACTCTCTCATATTCAGCATGATGAACCTTTCTGAGATTGCCGATAAAAAGAGACAGATACTCCTTTATGTTCTTTTCATTTTTTTCCTTGTCTGCTACAGGCCTTACCGCCACGCCTGCAATCGAAGGAAATACCGGATACTCACTGTCAAGATCATGAACGGACGCATACTCGGAGAAACGATTTACATTACCTCTTGAATAAATCGCAAGAACTCCTCTTATGCCGCTGTCAAAACCCAAGGCGTTCTTTACGCGGATGCTGTTCATATACTTATTGACCAGCATTGGCAGGGAGGCTTTTCTTACCGTATCATAAGAGCTGTATTTAGCATCCATGATGAGATAATCCACAAACCCAGAAGCCTCCCACCGGATTCTGATAACAAAATCCGGTGTGTAGTAGAAATCTCTACCATAGTTCTTACTGCACACAACCATCGGTTCCTCGTCGTCAGTTCTGCCGACAGTAAAGATCTTAGGTTCGTACCACAGCTCAAGCGTATACTCCTTGTTCTCTGAAAGCCACCGGTAGTAATTAAAAGGTTCACTGAGAGGGCGCTCGGCCACTCTTCCGCCGAATTGATCCACGGACATGTCATGCCATTCGCGGGAAACACAGATCCCCCCCAGCTGGCTGACAACATTTACTATTCTGGAAAGAACCATGAACTCATAGAGTTTCTCTATCTTCTTGAAATGAGACGTAAAATCATTAAGAGTCAGCGTAACCGCACTGACACCGTACCATTTAGCCACCTGCTCAAACAGTTTGCGGTAAACTAGAGTTCTTGCCACAAAAGGTGTGATTCTGGGCATCAGCGGCTTATCAAGATAATTTATTCCGGTTACCTTCTCAAAACTGGTGTACAGCTTGTAGAAACCGTCAAGAAGGTTCATAACCCTGCTGTACTGATTCTGGAGATTCTTGGACAGAACTCCGTGCACGATTCCGGAATATCGGCAGTACCCGGGATACGTCAGAGATTCTCCGTCAGGCCTTTGCTGACTCTGCTCATGTCCGTTGATAAAATCCTTTACGGCACTCAGCTTCATTCTGATGTGATTTATGAATCCGGCAATTACCAGATTCTCAAAAAGCCTGTAAGAAGGTATCATTTTCTCTTCTGCCGCAAACTCCGTCTTGACCGGCATATTGTTTATCTGAAAGGTCTGCTCATACGGAGAACACAGAGCAACCGCATCACTGTTAAGAGACAGCCAGTGTATGGCCTCCGGAGAATTCGGCAGACCATTAGGAGTTACATCAAGCCTCGGTTCAAGAATGTATCTCAGCTGTCTTAACAGCACGCTCCACAGACTTTTACATAGAATATATGTTCTTTCCGCCTCATTGATAAGATCGGCAATGACCCCGTTATTTTCAGGATTTCCGTCCAGACACATCTGAGAAATGGCATCGTAGTCATCATTTATGAAATCCAGTATCGTGGTTATTTCCCTTGCTCGCGCCCTTGTGGCCAGAACCTCGACCTGAAAAGACTCCTCAAAATACTCTTCTCTGTCAAGAAAACTCTGAATTCTGATTTCATGAACACCCGGCAGCCCGAAAAACGGACGGCCGCAGTGAGCCAGCTCCGGCCTCCATTCAAGATGCCAGAGTCCCTCTTCGGACAGAAATCCGCAGTAATAACTGTCCTCACCGATTACAATTCTCGGACTTATATCCTCCAGATCCCCTTCCAGAACCTCGGTATAACGGATATAAATATCAAGATAATAGTCCTCGGGGATTTCCAGAAAACCCGTTTCCGAATCAAATCTCAGTGCGGAATCATCACTAACCACGTCATAGATCTTTCTGTTTTCCTGGTTAGTGTGCTCCGAAACCGCCAACTTAACGTCTAACATAAACAGCTCCTTACATTAATTAACTCAACTTTCCCACATGATTTTGAGTGGAAAAACATAGCGCAACCTTAATCCATGCGGTTTAGGTGTTTTTTAAAAACATGCAT
>NZ_JBGULU010000099.1:0-16785 GCF_045116495.1 Methanobrevibacter sp.
CCTCCATGTTTTTATGATAATTCTACAAAGGCCAGATATTTAACTGAACATGGCACAACATTACCAGTATATGACAATGCATGGGATAGCGAATATGATAAGGAAGTAATTCATTGGTTGAATCAGCAATTGGTGCATTATAGCGATTCTCTTCGTGAAGTCGTCAAAGGCGATAAATACAGCGGCGGATTGTATATGACATTGTTCTTCCCGCCAAGCGTTACTGACACTGATAGAGTTCCTCCGATGATAATGGATGCAAATTACATAATAGATGCATATTCACCTTCAAAACTGGATATTCTGCAAATTGAAGATTATGATTGGGTCGTATCTGAAAATCCGCATCACAAAGAGGCGTATACCATCGGTCAGGAATTGGGGTTCAGTGAAGACAGATTGCATTACTTCGGGGGTTTTGTCCAAAATCCGGAAGATGCGGACAAATACTGGGAACTGATAAGACAATCTATGGAGGATGCAATCGAAAAGAAATTTAAAGAAGTTTTTGTCTGGGCAGGATTGCAGGTTCGAAGAGACAATAAAATTATCGGCCATGACGAAGCTAAAATATTAAACAACTTATCACAGCCAACAATAACATCGCCTGATTATGTAAGCATTGATGAAAAATTCACAATTTCAATGAATTCAAACGAATGGGTTAACGGTACTTTCAATGTATATGACTATAATACAGGTGAAAAAGGAAAACTTTTAGCTTCAAGCAATATAACTAATGGAAGATCATCAGCTGCCTTGTCAAGTGCAATTGTAGGTTTTAATAAATTTTATTTTGACTTCGATACTCCCGGCGGAGAATATCACTTAATTGATGGAGTTTATGTAATTGAAAACTCACAAAATATCACAGCTAACGTTTCAAGGGAAGTTGAAACAGATTCTTATGTAAATATTACTTTTAAAGCTCCAAAAAGTCAAACAGCATCCCTAAATATCACAGTTGATGACAACAGACCTAATGAATATAAAGTGGAAAACGGCGAATTTACAACAAAAATTTCAGACTTATCAGCAGGTTACCATAAAATCTCACTGAAATACAATACCGGAAAATTAGTTGGTGAAGTGTATTCCAATACATTTACAGTTAATGTAGGTTCTAAAACAATTGTCGAAGCGAATGAGATGATTGCTAGATACAATTCAAGTGAAAAATTTGTTGTTAACCTAAAAGACATCAAAGGCAATGCATTGAAAGGAAAAGAAATTTCAATTAACTTGGATGGAATAAATCATACCGCAACTACTGATGACAACGGGAAAGCCACATTAACAATTGACCTAATTCCAGGAAATTATGCTGCAGAAATATTATTTGCCGGCACGGATGGTTATTTATCCTCCTCCGCAAATGCCAACATTACTATAAATCAAATTGTCAGTAAAATAACAGCTCCTAGCATAACCACCACATACAATGTTGCCAAAAACCTGGTTGTTACACTTAAAGATGACAAAGGAAACATTTTAGCAGAACAGAATGTTACTGTTGAGTTAAATAATAAAGTTTACAGCAAATCAACAGATGCGAATGGTCAGGTTAAAATATCCGTAAGCCTACCTACCAAAGAATATGCTGCAAAGATTACCTTTGCCGGAAACGAGATTTATAAATCTTCAACAAAAACCACTAAGGTAGTTATTAAGAAAGCAACCCCAAAACTTATCGCAGCTTCTAAAAGCTTTAAAGCTAAACCAAAAACCAAAAAACTGACTGCAACACTTAAAAATAACAAAAACAAAGTTATTAAAAAGGCCACTGTTAAATTAACAGTCAACAAAAAAACATACAAAACCACGACCAATTCAAAAGGAATTGCTACCTTTAAAGTTAAAATAACTAAAAAAGGAAAATACAACGCAGTTATAAAATATGCAGGTAATTCTAACTATAAATCAATAAGTAAAAAAATTAAAATAATAATTAAATAAAGAGTATTAAACTATAATACTCCTTTTGTAGAAGGAATTTGATCATGTTCTACTTTAATTGCTTCTTTTAAAGACTTGGCAAATGCCTTAAAAATAGCTTCAGCCTTATGATGGTCATTAGCACCTTCAACAGTACCATAAATATTTATTTTTGCACTGCCTGCAAAAGATTCAAAAAAGTGAATTAATATATCGGAGGTCATGTCCCCAATTTTTTCGTTTTTAAAATCAAGATTCATATTGCAGTAGCTGCGACCGCCAATATCGATTGCAACAGTAGCTACAGATTCATCCATGGGAACAATGGCATGTGCCATTCTTTTGATTCCTTTTTTATCACCAATAGCTTCACTGAATGCTTCACCAAGCAGTATTCCAACATCCTCAATAGTATGGTGATCATCTATTTCAATGTCACCCTTAGCCTGAATGTCCAAATCTATCATGCTGTGCTTTGAAAAAGACTCCAACATATGATTAAAAAAGTTTACTCCAGTAGAAATGTTATAATTTCCGCTGCCATCCAAATTCATTTTTATATCAATTTCAGTTTCAGATGTTTTTCTTGAAACATTAGAATTTCTAACCATAATTTAACCTATCTTTAAATTGATTTTACGTTCAAGCATTCAAGCTTCTTCGCCAGGACGTATAATTTTAATACAGTTTGTAGGGCATTCCATAGCGCATAGGGTACAAACGTGACAATATCTTAAATCCAATATATGTGCAACGTTTGTTACTTTCCAAATTTTAGCAGATTTTGGACAAATTTCTGCACAATTTCCACAGGCAATACACTTATCTTCATCAACTAAAATTTGCAACATGAAAAATCACCTTCTTATAATTTTAAAGTAGCAACAGACATTGCTTTAAATCCTATATATACTTCTTTTCCGATGTTAAGATTTAATTCTTTTTCGGCTGAAACAGTAATGTCGCAACATAAAACAACTCCGCCCACATTAACTTTAACGCGAATAATCTCATTTTCAAGTTTCATTTCAACTATTTGACCTTTGAGAATATTACGTATACTTGAAGTTTGCGGCTCCAACATCAAAAAGATATTGTCATAACTGATTAAAGCCAATATCTTATCTCCAATCTCATATTTCCTGTTTAAAGGAGCGTTGATTTGGAAATCTTCCATTTTTATTGTCATTACACCTTTGACTGTGTTAATGTCAATAATTTCTGCTTCTATCTCATTAACGTCCTTATGAAGTTCCATAATCGCGTTAATTTTTTTACATTCTTTTAATATAGAATATCCTTCTTCTGTAAGGGTAGTTCCACCACCCCCACCTTTTCCACCTTTTGTTGTATTTACAATTTTAACGTTCAATGTTGATTCTATCTTTTCAATGTAGTTTAAAGCGGTCCTATAAGAAACACTAATGGATTTTGATGCTTCAGTCAAAGAACCAGTGTCTAAAATGTATTCAAGAAGTTGATATTTCTTATTATCTAATAAGAAAGAATTTCCGTCTACATTGATTTTATATTCAACACCTGCACTCACATCAGCCATTATATAATCCCCCAATCATATAATATGATAAATATTTGTATTTTATATATAAATAACTTTTCCATCAGTTATTTCTAAATTCGATTTTTTCAACAAAGTCCAATAATTTATTAACAATTTTAGACAAAGGACCGAATTTGGCGGCATATCCCCTTAAAGTTTCGATATCTTCCTTTGTGAAAAATTTGACAAAAATCAATGCAAAGAAATAAGCAACCATACATACCAGTATTCCAGGGAACAGCCATAATGTGGTTTTTGGAATCAAAAGTCCGACTATGCCCATGATTGCAGTTGCAGACAATATTTTAATAATTGGCTTGGTTGGGGCTTTTGTCTTAGTTAGCTTGAATACAAAGTAAATGCATGGAACCATCATAAAAAAGCAAGCTATAGTTGTAGCTGCAGCACCACCTGCAATTCCCAAAATCGGAGCAAATACCCAGCAAAGGCCTGCAGTGACAATGGCGCCGAAAATTAAAATATACATAGGAATTCTAGGATTTCCAATACCCTGAATGATACTTGTTGATATAGCAAATATAGAATAAAAAGTCATACCAATAGACAGAATTGCCAAAGCGGAAGCACCTGCAGCATAAGCAGGGATTTTAAAATAGAGCAATCTTAAAATAGGCACTGAAAATAAAGCAAGGCCAATACACATAGGAACCACGAAAAGCAATGAAATCTTATAGGATTCGCCTACATATTTTTGAAGTGCGGAAATGTCCTTAAGCTTAAAAGCTTCAGAAGAAGCCGGCAAAATTGTAGTAGCTACTGATATGGAAATCATCAAAGGCAATCTGGCAATAGGATCTGCAGCTGTGAAAAAACCTATACTTTCCAATGTTAAAAATCTGCCCATAATAAGAGTACAAATGTTATAAATAAGCATTTCGGCAATTGCTGTAATAATAACAGGAATAGCAAATTTGACCAGCATTATACCTAACTTTAATTCTTCCCTAAATGGAAATTCAAAATCTCCTGTAGGTTGAGGAATGTATTTTGGCATGTAAAACCTAAATATTATTACAGAAGAAAGTGCAGCAAGAGCATAACCAATTACGGTACCCCATAAAGCACCAATGACAGAAAAACCTATTAGAACAAATGCTGTTGCACATAAAATCATTGACAGCTGCTCAATGGCACGAGTATAAACGATATACTCCATCTTATATACTCCCTGAAATGCACCTCTGAATGCACCTAAAACAACACTGAAAGGAGTAATCAGACCGATGATTTGCAATGGAACCATAACCTCAGGTTTGCCCATGAAATTATTGGCCAGTAATGGAGCAATGACAAAAATCATTAAAAATCCCAATAGCAACCCCAGGAAAACCATCATCTTCAATGCAGTATAAATAGTCTGCCTAGCCATGTTATGGTCTTCAACAGCTTCATATTCAGCAATGTATTTGGATATTGCGGGAGGAAGACCTCCAGAAGCTAAAGTTTGAAAAATTCCCTGAACAGACATTGTGGTTCCCAAAATACCATTATTAACAGGCCCTAAAAGTGTAGCCATTAAAAAACGGTACAAGTAACCACCGATACGGAAAATTATATTACCGATGAAAATTATCAAACTGCCTCTAACCAACTTATTTGCCATAATATACCTTTTAAAAATTAGATTTGTATTAATATAACTTGATTTTAGTATTTAAATATATTTATTTAGAAAGTTTTCAAATTCTGTTAAAGTTCTGTTTAATGACTCCATTCCATAAGTGTCATTTTTAATATCTTCAATTGAATCATTTGACCAGAATGATGCCCCTAAATTAGAACCGAAAGGCCCTCCACTTACAGGGATAATTCCATGAATCATGAAATATGTTACATTTTTCAAGTGGGCAAAATCCTGTCCGCCTGTCCTGTCCCCTCCAACAGCAATACTCATGCCAATTTTCCCACGAAGAAGATTGTAATCTATTGCTTCCAATGCCCTTGTCCTATCCATTATGGCAGACAAATTGCTACTTATTCCTCCACTTTGAACCGGAGTGGCCAAAATAATTCCATCAGCCTGTCTGAGATTTTTGTAAACATCAAGCATGTCATCTTCTATGATGCATCTCTTATTCTCCAAACAGTAATCGCAATGCATGCATGGCTTGATGGTTTTAGCCTGACATGTAAACATTTCACAATCAAATCCGTCCTGTTCAAGTTTATTTAAAGCAGTTTTTAAAACATATTCTGTAGTATTATTTCTAGGGCTTGCACAAATACCAAAAATTTTCATGAAAATACTTTGTAATGCGATTCATAAATACTTTTAAAATAAGATACAGATTAAAAAACTTAAAAAAAGTCAATGAATTATTAAATGTTACTCATCTTGCTGAATATAACCAAAATAAAAGAAAATACAAACAAATAAAATGCCTAAAATAGCATAAACAAGAGTATATGTCGGTTCGACAGAAATAGGGCTCCCATTCCCTGATAATGAAACAACATCAATTTCTTGTGCAGAAACTCCGCTTATAGTTAACATGATAATAATACAAATTAATAGCGAAGCCAATAGTTTCCTAATAGTTTTTCCCCCAGTCAGTCAATGAAAGTTTATTTTATACGTCCGGCTGCAATAGACCGCCGTTGAATTCATATAATTATATTTTTAAACTTTAAACTTAATATATGCAACACATTTGATTTAAAAAAATTAAAAAAAATAACCTCAAAAAAATAACGAAATTAAAGCAATATATAGGTAAATATATAATTAAAAACAAACATAACATAAAAATGAGGATTTAACTATGAAAGTTGGTAAAGGTATTGTAAAGAAATATTCTAGAGAATACAATAGAACACTAAAGAATGGTGAAAAGAAAAAATACACCACAGAGCAGATCCAAATTACAGTACCAAAACATGAAGATATTTACCAAAACAAAGAAGAGGTACTAATTATACCTCAAGGAGAAATTGAAAATTTTAAAAATATGGAAGAGGAAAACAGTGCATTGAAAATAGCAAATTATTTACATGTTGAGGAAGTGAAGGAATTGGAAAAGCAAATAGAAGAAAATTTAAACCCAACTACATCTGAATTTCAAAAAGAAATTGAAGAATTAAAAGCTAAACTTGCTCAAAAAAATAATGATTTGGCTGAAATGGAAAATAAATTCAATTCTCTTCATAAAGATAACATTAAAGATTTAAAACATGAAAATAATTTGATTAAAGATAAGCATTCCAAATTAATCATTGAAAACGAAAACCTCAAAACCAAATTCGTTAATATTAAAACTGAAAACGAAAACCTCAAAACCAAATATTCAAGCATAAAAGAAGAAAATAAGAACCTTAAAACCAAATGTTCTGCTCTAAGAGAAGAACATACCACCATCAAAGAAAGTTACAATCAAGTAAGTTCAAAATACGATCAGTTAAAACAGGAAAATCTCAACACCAAAACCAGTTATGCTGAAATGTATGAACTTAATGAAGGTCTAGAAAAAGATTATGATTCCCTTCGCCTCGAATATAATGACTTAGTAGATAAATACAATGCTTTAGAAGAAGAGCTATATGATATTAAAAATTCAAAATCCCGTGATGAATTTATAGCTAATAAAGTAAGGGAATTTATGCTAAATAGTAGAAGTTAAAAAGAATTATAATCATCTTGGAATTCAGGATTCCATCTTTTTAATCCAGGAATAAACAAAGCAGTTATACCTGTAGCTTGAGTTTCAGGCAATCTCGGATTTTTTTCCATCATTTCTTTTGTTTTCCTAACAATCATTTCATTTAGAGTTATATCCGGCTCAGTGTATTCGCCATCTTGAAAACAATCTTTACAAAATTCAGGATTTAAACTCCCATCTTTATTTGTTCCATAATCTTCTTTAACGATTGGTCTGCCGCATGAATTGCAAAAACCCATAAATAAAAGCTCCTTTTTAAAAAAAATAAGAAAATAAATTAGAAATTAATCTAATCTATTTTTTAGAAGACTTTTTATCTCCTTTTTTATCTGGAATGTTTTCGTCTTCATCCATTGCAAGTCTCATGTTGTCTGGATCTGGTTCGAAATGTGCTAAGAAATCTTGAGCAGCTCTTCTTACATCTCTTGAACCGATAATGTATCTTCCTGCAATGATGACATCTGCACCTTTTCCAATAGCTGTTTCGACTTTATCAGGAGTGACTCCACCAGCTACAGCAACTAAGCCGCCGGTTATTTCTTTAATTTTCTCGATGTCTCCCCATGCAGTCATTCCACCGGCATCTCCACCATGCTCTTTAATCCAGGTTTCATAATCAACATTTCTGTGTAACAATACTATATCCGGTTTTAAGTCTTCAGGTAAAGCTTTCAATTTTTTATCAATTTCATCCACATTCATCATATCAAGGATTGAGTAGATTCCTTGTTTTTGAGTTTCATGAATAGCTTTCATGATTGATTCCATAGTACCTAAACCAGAAATAGCTATTGCATCAGCTGTTTCATCAGCTGACATTTTAACTTCAACACGACCAACATCCAAAGTTTTTAAATCTGCAATTATGAATGCATCTGGACGTAATTCTCTGATTTTTGAAATAACTCCAACACCGAACTTTTTGACGAGAGGAGTTCCTGCTTCGATGAGCACTCTTTCATTTTCAGGCAATTGATCGATGATTCTTTCCATAGCATCCAAATTATCAAGGTCAAGTGCAACTTGTAAATATGGTGGTGACCAAAGTTTTTTGACTTTGAATCCCATAATTGGGTGGGTTCCACGGTCTTTTTCTGCAAGAACTTTATCAATAGATGGGTAATCTTTCATTGCTCTTCTGATAGCTAATTTGGTTGCTCCATAGTTGTATTGATAAATTTTTCTGAAATCTTTTGCTGAAGGGTCTATGAATACACTTACATTAATAACAATGTCTTCTACAATATCTTTTGGAATGTATCCTGCTTCAACTGCATCAGCTACTGCTCTTGCAACAGCAGTTTGTGCAGGTCCAAATATTTTACTAGCATCTTCCAAATCGCCAACAGTTACTTTAGGGATGATTAAAGTAGCTGGCTTGGTCATTAAATTAGGTCTGATTACACTTGTTAATGGAGTGTGACCTACAGAAAGATTTGATAAACCATTAGCGAAAGCTTGACCAACAGGTCCTTGTTTATCACCAATTAATAAATCCACGTGTGCTAATTCAGGGCCGTCTCCAATAAGAGCTTCTCCTATTTTATACATTGAGTCCATTAAATTTCCTCCGTTATAATATAACATTTAATACTTTATTTTTATTGATAAATATAATTATTGGAAGTTAATCCTTCTTGAAATATCCTTAGGTAAAGGCAATCTTCTGAAAGGTTTTCCTTCACATTTTTCATTGATTTCAGCTATCAGTTCGTCAACTGTCATGTCTACTTTCTCACCGGTTTCACGTACAGTTACCTGGAATTTACCGGTTTCAACTTCCTTGTCTCCAACGACAAAAATGTATGGAATCCATTCCTTAGCGGCATTTCTGATTTTTTTACCTACACTTTCATCTCTGTCATCAATATCTACACGGATACTTGAAGCATTGATTTTTGCATAGATTTCTTCTGCAAACTCTTTGTGTGCTTCTCCGACAGTGAGAATTCTTGCTTGAATTGGACTTAACCAAGTTGGCAACATTGGAGCACGTTCATTTATTTCTAATGCAGTTTTTTCAAGCATTGCACATAATACTCTTTCAATACTTCCAGTTGGGGAAGTGTGCAAGATTATAGGATTGTGTTGCTCGCCGTCTTCTCCCAGGTAAGTAATGTCAAATCTTTTACCACTTTCAACATCAATTTGAACAGTAGGATTTTCAATTGGACGGCCTAAAGCATCGATGTTGGCTAAATCTATTTTACATACCCAGTAGTGGTGTCTTTCAGGCAATATTTCTAAGAGGATTGGTTTTCCAAATTTATTAGCTATTTCATACATCCATTCTTCATTATCTTCAAAGAAGTCCTGGGTAGCTCTGAAAATTACTTCGAAATCCAAGTCCAAATCCTTACCTGTTTGCATACACATATCAGTCTGATTTGAAAATTCTTCTAAAGATGACGGAAGATCAGCGCAGAAAGAATGGCAATCAGGCATGGTGAATGCTCTTAATCTTTTAAGACCGACAACTTCTCCTTTTTTCTCATAACGGAAACTGTAAGTGGACAATTCATAGATTTTTGCAGGGAAATTTTTCCAGGTTAGGTATGAATCCGCCATTAATCTAAATGCTCCAAAACAGCATGCAAATCTAAGCATCAAATTCTTTTTTGTGTCAGTTCTGTATTGTCTTTCTCCGAACTTGTAAGCATGTTGATAAATTGCTTCATTATCCAAGTCATAGAAAATTGGAGTTTCAACAGGCATTGCTCCACGGTCAACAGTAAGGTTGTAAACATAATCAGCGAGTAAATCCCTGATTAAACGTCCTTTAGGATACCATCTGAGGTTTCCAACATCTGAAGCAGGTTCATAGTCACAAATTTCCTTTTCTCTCATTAATTTAACATGTGGAGGTTCGCCTTCATCAGATGCGCCACGTCCAAGTTCATAGTCAACCAGCTGTTTGAAAGCTCTGTTTTCGAATTTAAAGTCTTCGATTTGAGTGATTTTATCTCCTTCAAGGATTTGCCAGGTGGACGGTTTTCTTTCAACTTTCTTTTCATCCTCATCGGCAGTTATTGTTCTTGAAAGTTCACTTAACGGATGCCCTTTACAGGAAATCTCAAATGCCTTATACCATCCGAAAGGTACTCTTTTAACAGTCAAGTTTTCATCTAAAAGTGCTTGTTCTGCATCTTTCAATATTTTAACAGCCACTTTTGGAGAGCTTAATGATGAAGACAAGTGAGCGTATGGATACAATACTACATTTTCAGCTTTAACTTGATCATTAGCTTTGATGACTTCCTTAACTAAATTTTTAACAATACCTTCTGGATTATTTTCATCTTCTTTTTCAACAGCTGTAAATACTACTAAAGAATCATCAAAGGAGCCTTCTTTTTTGGCATCCTCAATCTCTTCAGCTACAGGTGTTTTATTTTTTACATTATAATTTAAATAATCAGAATGAATTAATAAAATTCTCATTATATCACCATATATTATGATTTAAATTTTATTTTTAATATTATATAAAATTAGGCAATGAGTTAAAAATAATTCAATATTGCAATTAGATGTATAAGACAACATGTTATTACAGACATTTTATTGATAAGTATGATAAAATTAAATATTTAATGTAATAAAGTTATATTTTTTATATCAATATGATATTTAAACGAAGCTTTAATAGAGTAAACAATGACTTAGGTTAGGTTCGATTTTGAACTTTTTTTGAATGGGATTAAGTAAAAAAAATAAGAAAAGGAAATATAAAATTTTTGAAGAGATATTTTTCACAGAAATTAACACCCCAATTATCAAACTTGAAATTTAAAAAACAATTTATATAATCATAATATATAATCTATTATTATGAGAATTATTTTAGCGGGAACCGGCAGTGCGGTTGGAAAGACAACAATAGCTACTGGAATAATGAAAGCGTTAAGCGAAAAATACAATGTACAGCCATTTAAAGTAGGGCCTGACTATATAGATCCTTCTTATCACACTTTAGCAACCGGAAATACCTCCAGAAATCTGGATTCTTTTTTTATGAAGGAAGGACAGGTCAGGGACTCATTTTTAAAGGGCATGCAAGGAAAAGACATGGCAGTTATTGAAGGAGTCAGGGGCCTTTATGAAGGTATTGACTCTGTCAATGACATAGGAAGCACAGCCAGTGTTGCAAAAGCTCTGAATGCTCCCGTTATCTTAATAATAAACTCAAGAAGTCTTGTTAAAAGTGCTGCTGCTCTTGTTTTAGGTTTCAAAAGCCTTGATCCTGAAATCAATATTGCAGGGGTCATTTTAAACAAGGTGAAAAACGAGGCACACTATCAAAAGACAAAGCGTTCAATTGAAGAGCTGACAGACACTGAAGTCATTGGAGGAATCGTGCGTGACAATAACATTTCAATTGAACAGAGACATTTAGGTCTTGTTCCTGCAGTAGAAAGGGAAAACTCCCTGAAATTCATTGACATCTGGTCAAAAACAATTAAGGAGTCAATCGATTTGGACCGTCTGGTTGAAATTGCAAAAAGCGCTCCTAAAATAACATCCGATATTGTTCCAATCTGGAATAAGCTAAACAAACAGCCGGTTAAAATTGGTGTGGCATTTGATGAAGTTTTCAATTTCTATTACAAGGAGAACATCGAAGCGCTTGAAGCCAACAATGCAAAAATAGAATACTTTTCACCTTTAAAAGATGAAAATCTGCCGGATGTTGACGGATTGTATATAGGCGGAGGATATCCTGAACTCTTTTCAAAGCAGCTTTCACAGAATAAGACAATGTTAAGTAACATTAAACAATTCCATCTGGAAAACAGACCAATATTTGCCGAATGCGGAGGTCTGATGTACCTCATGAACTCCATCCATGACGACAAGGTAGTTGATGTTTACCCATATAAGTCCGTCCTGACAGACAGGGTTCAGGCGCTGAAATATACCATTGCAGAAGTAACAAAAGACAACATCATCTCCAAAAAGGGTGAGAAGTTCCACGGACATGAATTCCACTACTCAAAAGTCATTGTAGATAAAAACAACATCAGACATGAATTAGCTTTCAATATCTTAAGGGGAAAGGGATCTTACAACAACCAGGACGGATTCATGGAAAGGAATACCCTTGCAAGCTATGTTCACACTCATGTAGCGGCAATGCCTGATTTTGGAGGAAATCTTGCAATATCCTCTCTCGAGCTTGGAGGATAAATGAATCTTGAAAAAATTGACTTTTTCCAACCGTTCATTGTAGTAGTTGCAATTCTTGCCTTTCTAATAATGGGATATATCGGTTCATTCAACTACAGGTTTGAAGATCCCCTAAATTCGGAAGTGATTTTGACAATTATTTTTGCATGTATCGTATTTAGTGCAGGAATACTGATTGTCAAGTTTAAAATAAATGTTGAAAATACAAAAGAAATTGATTTCCTATCTGAAAAACTGCTGATAACCCTCACCATAATAGCTTTGTTTCTCCAATCTCTTAATCTGGTATTGATAGGAGGAATTCCTCTATTCAACAGTACCCTAAAAGCAAACGCAACAACAAACATCTGGAGAATAGCCTATCCTCTATTTTTGATAATGATTAACATATTACTTGCAAAGTACTACAGCAGAAAATATTTGGTTCTGGTTCTTCTTGGAGCAATAATAATTGGACTGAACGGATATAGAACTTCAGTTCTGGGAATATTGGGAAGCTCATTTATCACACTTTATTATCTTGAAAAAATATCCGGAAAAGTTGGAATCATATTTATCGCTATCATCATAATGGGAATTATGGCAATCGGCTATATTGCATCAAAATCCATTGCAACACAGACCTGGACATTGAATCCTTTGGAACTAATCTTTTATAGGGCTGCATTTACATTGGAACTATTTGAAAAAATCATTCCACTGGCAGGAACTACACATGGCCATATTTTAAGCATGATATTCTCATCCGGAAGTCCGAGAACCTTTGTTGGGGAGTATGTCATGAAATATACATTTTGTGCAACTTCGACCTTGTTCGGACCTGTGATGCTTGATTTTGGTTTAATTGGCCTTACAGTTCAAATGCTAGTGATGGGATTGTTCTTAAGCTTGATTCATAAATTAAAAAAAGGAATTGGTGTTGGCATATATTCTATGATTTTAACACACACATTGATTTGGATAGAAACCGGGCCAACAGACATCATGATTTGGTTTTTATATCTAATAGGATTTATTCTGATTTTAATAAATTTGAATTATATTAATTTAAACAAAAATTAATATAATCAAGATAACCAGTGAAATAAAGAATACAAATGTTCCTTTAATTACAAAGTCTGTGTTTCTCTCGGTATAGAAGGATAAACCATAGGACAATAGCAATGCTACAACCATCTCGATTAAACCGCTGATACCTGGATTTACACCTAAAAGATTTCCAAACAGGAATGCAAGAGCATAAGAGATAATAACAACTAAAATGATTAATGTAATAGGGTTTTTAATTAATTTGTACAATAACGATTCATAGTTTGAATTGTTATAGGAACCGTAGTTGTATAAATTTGATTGGGTAGATGAAAGTCCGCCTCTTGAAGATCTTCCCCTATTCAACAGAGAAGACAGAAAATTTGATTTTGGCTCATTTGTCTGTCGGTACAATGAGCTCTTGTAAACATTCGGGTGTGCATCCCTTCTCTGCATTATATATTCCATATCGGAAGCATCGTATTGATAATCCGGATATTCCTCTTCAATATAAGCTGACGCACCGCCATCATAAGGAGTGTTGTCCAAAGTAGTTTGAGAGGTTCTGTCCTGATAGCGTTTAGCAAGTTCCAGCAGATTATCCCTATCAACTAATTTGATGTTTTTCCTAAGTGCATAGTTCTTTGCCTGATTAGAGAAATAAGAAGAGGATACGATTGTTACTTTAGATGCTTTTATGCTTTGCTGAACATCTTCCATTTCTTTTAATACATCAACTCCAATCTCAAAGTCTTTGTCATAATTTTTACATGCTACAACAACTCCAAAGTCCCCAATTGTTGTTGGAAGTATAGCATATATGTCAATGACTTTCTGAGAGGTTTTAAAATTCTTGTAAACCTTGAAACCAGAGTCCTCCATTACCTTTGCTATAAAATTTATTAATTGTGGTTTTTCCAAGTTTCCACCCTTGTGTGTTTTTTCATAGAATATTAATATTATATTTTATAATTGAAATTATTATTAAAGTTTTTTATAATTGGGTTGAAACCTAAAATTATTTAAAAAAAGAGCTGCCTTAATAAATATATGAAAGCATTAATAAGTAATGATGATGGAATAACTGCCTCTGGAATATTGGCTGCAAAAAAAGCGGTTGATGATTTATGTGATACTTATGTGGTTGCTCCAGAACAACAACAAAGCGGAATAGGCCATGCTTTAACTTTAAATGAACCATTAAGAATTAATGAACATACTTTAAGAGATGGAAGTATAGGGTATGGTGTTACCGGAACACCAACTGACGCCGTGACACTCGCCCTTTTTGAAATCATGGATGAAAAACCGGACATTATGATTTCTGGAATAAATACAGGATTTAATCTTGGAAAAGCTGAACTTACAACCTCAGGAACAATAGGGGCGGCGATTGAGGCTGCAAGCTTCAATATTCCGGCAATTGCCATTTCACTGGAAGTGACACGCGATGACCTCAAATTCGATACTGGCGAAGTGGAAATCGACTTTGACTTTGCAGGAAAAATGCTTAAAAAAATAGCTAAAATAATAATAAAAAAAGGATTGCCTGAAGGAATAGATTTGTTGAATGTCAATATTCCTGCAAACCCCATAAATGAAGAATTTGAAGTTGTAAAACTTGGAAAAAGAATGTTTGTTCCAGTAATCGATAAACGTATGGATCCGCGTGAAAAGCCATATTACTGGATTGGTGGCGATCCCTATGAATCAGATGAGCCTGGAACCGATGGTCACGGATTACGTAAGGTTCGAAAGACTACAATAACACCATTAAAAATAGATTTAACCAGTGATATGAGTTTATTGAAAGAATGGATAAGTTAAAATACTTATAAATTTAAATCTTTAAGTATTTTTTCCCTTTCTTCTCTAAGTTCGCCTAAAATCTTTTCATCAGTGCATCCATCTTTTTCTAATTGAGCTATTGTACGAGTAATAGCTTCTAAATTGCTTTCTAATTGATTTATTGCCATACTAATATTTAGAACATTAAAGTATTTAAAGTGCAAACATCAATATTAAAATAGAATATTCAAGGATTTGAAAAAATGAGTCAAGATAAAGAAAACGTAAATAAACTTTTTAGACAATTTAAGAATAAGTATGTTAGTGTTGATTTGAGAGATAACAATCAAAGTGAAGGAAAAGTAATAGCTATTGATAATTATTTAAATCTTGTCCTTGAAAATGAAAATGGCCTAGAAACTATCAAAGGCGGAAATGTGGTATTTGTCAGTTTAAAAGAAGACAAAAAATAGGAATTAAATATCAACTTCAATTCCTAAAATTTCTTTTTTACCATTATAAACATCCATCGCTATTTGAGCAGCTCCAATAGCTCCAGATTCTTTTGAAATAACTTTTAAATCATATTTGTTTTTGAAATATTTATTTATTTCATCTTCAAAATTGAAAGGCTCTGTTGCACTGCCTATTGAACCTGTCAGAACTATGCCTTCAATTTCATTTTCACATACGACATCAAGACCTGCTATTTCCATAGCTACGGTCATTATCAAAGTATCGATTGCAAGTTTCGCCTTTTCATCGCCATTTCTATAATTTTCAAGCAGCTGATCTTTCATATTGGCTACCTTACCGTCAATACCAGCTATTTTAATGGCACCGGCATGTGAAAAACATTCGTTTGCAGAGGCATTATTCTCATCGATATCACGAATCATTTCCAAATCTATCGGTCCGTGAACAATTCCCATAGCACCAAGACAGGCATCTATTGCCCCTTTGATTTTACCGTCTTCAATTAAAATGTCTACACTGTTGGATGAAATATCCGCTACAATAAAATTGGACCATCCTGTTTCCTTAACCGCATTGTAAGAAATGCTTACCTTTTCTGGGCTTGCCTGATGAGAATATGCAGCCCTGAACAATTCGTTCAAAGATGTTGAATTCTTATGAAGACCCGGAATCATTATTGAATCAATGTTCAACTGTTCCAGTTCGGAAAATACTGATGTCCCTCCACCGGTAACCTTTCCTGCTCCATTGATGGATAGAATTCCCCTATCTTCAACTTTGTCTGTCGGTAAAATTTTATTAATGCCGTCACCCATCGCATAGGTAATTGCCATT
This sequence comes from Methanobrevibacter sp., assembly GCF_045116495.1. Lineage (GTDB taxonomy): Archaea > Methanobacteriota > Methanobacteria > Methanobacteriales > Methanobacteriaceae > Methanocatella. The sequence continues at coordinate 16,489 of NZ_JBGULU010000099.1, forward strand.
AATTTGACATCTTCAAAATCAACGCGTTTTTCAAGTTCCTCTGTTGCAGAAACCAAGCCTTTTTTACTTTCTTCCCTTCCTATCTTGAAAATATCAATAATATCTCCGTCATCAGACATAATGCAAAAAGAGATTCCAGTAGTTCCATGGTCCATCCCAATAAATACCATGATCATCACGAAAATAAATAAAAATTAAAAATAAAAAAAGAAAAAAGACGCTTAATCGTCTTTTTGTAATCCACAAGCTTTTCTTAATCTTTCACCAACAATTTCGATGTCTTTTTTACCTTCAGCA
>NZ_JBGULU010000100.1:0-19358 GCF_045116495.1 Methanobrevibacter sp.
TTTCTATGATTGAGTATTTGACAGTTCTCACTTCAATATTTGCTTCAAACTTGTTTAAACAGAATAATATTGCCATGATGAGGGTCAGTCCAAAGAATATGTTGTCTGTAATGCTGTTGTCTATGTTGAATATTTGAACAACAATTACATAGCCCAGCAGTAATATGAAACTAAATATAAAATAGTTTTTGTTGATGTCAATGAGGTTAATCCACTTTTCAGGTGTTTGCATAGGCAGTTCCCTAATGTTGAAATGCTGATAAAGAATATTCCGAATATTAAAGTGAAATTAAAGAGATTCAAAACATATGCCGTTTTTGTAATAAAACTGGATAATGGATAAATTACAAACATTTTGGGATATGCTTCAAAGGATATGTATATCAGCGCCCAATAGACAATTGAAACAATTAATGCTATGATTAGGAATTTAAAGATGTTTTCTGTAGAATTGAATTTTGGCGTGTTTATTGTTTCTTCCTTAAATGGGGTATACCATAATTTGTATGCTAGTATAGATATGAAAAACATTATAGAAAAATCAATTAATGCGGCTATTGGATCCGCTCCTTCACAAAGCTGCCAGATAAGGCTGGCAAGGGCTTGGCCTAAACCTCCAATGGGACCAAACATCATTCCAAAAACGGGTGCAACACCAATATCTGCGACTATATATTCTCCTCCATAGGGCATATGCTCAAAAAAATAATATAAGATAAATTCCACTATAAAAGTGAAAATAAAAATGAATTTTTTATTATTAAATAGTTTTTTAAGCATTTTGTCCCTTTATAATATTTTTTTTGAAATGTAAGTAATGTAATTTATATGATTGAAAAGTTATATTACTTTTGTTTAATCTTTTGTTATTGAGATTATTTTTTTTAATTTTGTGAATGTGAGGGCAAAATATATAATCAATAGTCAGAATATTTTAACTAAGGAAAAATATTTTTTGTTTGATTTTTTGATGATATTATGAAACAAGTAATGGTTGTAAGAACAGATTTAAAAATGCGTAAGGGAAAAATCGCCGCTCAGTGTTGCCATGGAGCAATTGGAGCATATAAAAAATCACCTGCTGATAAAATTAGGAAATGGGAAAATGAGGCCTATGCCAAGGTTGTTTTGAAAGTCCAGACTTTGGAGGAGTTAACTGCACTTAAGAAATTGGCTGATGAAAAGGGCATTGCCAATTATCTGGTAGTTGATGCTGGACGTACTCAGATACCTACATCAAGCGTTACAGTTTTGGCACTAGGTCCCGATGAAGATGAAATTCTTGATGAAGTGACAGGGGATTTGAAACTTTTATGAATGAAGTGTAATTTTAATGATAGCTATTTTTAATTAAACAAGGTCGTGATTATTATCATAAAACAGGTTGTAAAAATCGGGGGGAGTCTGTTCCCGAATTATGCAATAACATTGGCGGATAAATTAAAAGGCACTGATTCATGTATAATTTTGGGTGGAGGTGAATTTGCCAATCTTATTCGTAAATATGATGATGAAATGAACTTTTCAGATGAAATAAATCATTGGACTGCTATTGATTGCATGGATATTATAGCAAAACTTGTCAATGATAAACTGGATTCCACAAGATTGGCATTTTCAATAGATGAAGTTAATGATATCTCAGATGAGGGGTTCACTCCCATTTTTGTTGTTTCTGAATTCTTAAAGTCAGAAGATCCTTTTGAATGCTCATGGGATGTGACTTCAGATTCAATTGCTGCTTATGTGGCGCACCTGTTAAATGCGAACCTTTTTATAGTAACAAATGTAAATGGTATATATACCCAAGAACCGAAAGAGCTAGGTTCAGCATTCATAAGTAAAATTGATGCAAAAACTTTACTAACTTTTCAAGAGTCATCGATTGATGTAATGTTGCCGTCTCTTTTATTAGAGTTTGGGACTGATTGTTATGTTGTGAATGGGAAGTTCCCTGAAAGGGTTTTATCTCTTATAGATGATAATAAAAATGATTATAACTTCGAATACACACAAATTATAGGTGATTAAAGATGAAAACTGTAGAATGTATTTCATGTAAACAAGAAATTCCATTAACCGGACCGTTCGTTGAATTCGAATGTCCTCTTTGTGGAGCAAAAATTGCAAGATGTGAAAAATGTCGTACTTTTGGTCATGCTTACAAATGCGAATGCGGATTTGAAGGACCATAAACATAAATGGAGGAATTAGAATGGGTGAAGTATTAACAACTATGAAAATTATGCCAGACAGTCCGGATGTAGATTTAGAAGCTATTAAAGCAACTATCGAAAGTTCCATGCCTGAAGGTGCTGAACTTCATGATATGAAAGAAGAACCAATTGCTTTTGGTTTAGTAGCTATCATATTAAGTTTCATCACCGAAGATGGTGAAGGCGGATCAGGACCTGTTGAAGAAATGGTTTCAGCTATTGATGGCGTAGCTAGTATTGAAATTACTGGCGTTGGAAGATTAATGTAAAATCTTTCTATTTTTTTTCTTTTTTTATTTGATTTTTTTAAAATTTAGGCATGCCTAAAAATTTAGTAAAGTTTATATACTATAACAACCAACTTTTATACAAGTGACATGAATTTAGGTACACCTAAATTTTCACTTAAACAAACATATTATTAGTCAATAATAATATAATCTCCAAAAAAATTTAATATTAAATTAGTTTTCTCAATTTTCTAATTTAATATTTGGAAATTTATCTGCCAAATTTCCATTTTTTGATGTTTATATACTCCCTTAATCATAAACATCAATACATACTCTCTCTAAAATAGTGATTTGGGGTTTTCACTAGTTTATACAAATATGTCGCTAAACTCCGTATTATTTTTCCTCAAAAGGTGCTTAAATGGCGTTTTTTTAAGCACCATTTTATATTTTTTTTAGGTTTACCTAAACATTTATATATCTCTTTTTCCAATATAAAATATAGTGATAAAAAATTTGGTTTACCTAAATTTTGATTGCTATTGTATCTTGGCTAAAAACCATGCTACAATTCTCCAATTGTTGCTAAATTAGTTTAATTTTTACTAATTTAGTGATCGCATATAACTACTCTCACGAAATTAAATATGAAATCCATATTTAATTTCACCTATTATTTTTCGGGTGATTTGATGGCAAATAAACAAAAATGTTGTGAAGTAAAAGATAAAGATTCAAAAGAGAAAAAGGGCATACTCAAAAAATTATGGTGTTTCTTTTTCGGATGTAACTGTCACTAAATTTTATTCTTTTTTTTAAAATATTATCATTTTTTCTTGATTTCTATTAAATTTTAACAATATTTAAGTATAATAATCAAGATATTATTATTAACTTTAAATAATGTAAAGTAGGTAGGAATTATGGATAGGACAAAAAAACTGATTGTTGCGATTATAATTATTGTTCTCATTGCTCTTATAGCAATCATTGCAAGTGCTCTTTTCATCAGTCATAATTCAGAACTTAATGACGGTAACAAAAATATTTTGGTATGTGCTATTGATGAAAGTGAGGATAGGCCTGGAATGGGGGCTTGTGACATGGCATTTATCGTAACTCTGGATAATGGTACTCTTAAAGATTATACTGCAGTTTATCCTGGGGGGTTAACCCACCCAACGGCAAGTGAGCCTGCAGAAGCTCAGGCACAAGGTGCGGGGCCTAAATTATTGCTTCACGATGCGTTCTGGGATGAAGATAATAAGTTAGATATGAGACTTGCAAAAGAAATTGTAGAAGCCAATACAAAAATTAAAGTTGATTCAGTCGTTGCTATTAACACCAAAGCTTTGGATGCAATACTTAATGCAGCCGGACCTATTGAGGTTAATGGAAATGTCACTACAGTAAGCAGCATTGACATCATCCGTGAAGAGGATTGGGGTCAAGGTGTATCAAGAGGGGAAGCCGTATTGAATGTTGTTAAAGCAGCTGCCAAAGCGGCAAAAAATCCTGACGTTAAATCCGCTATGATTAATGCGGCTCTTGATCAGTACTCAAAAGGAAATATCATAATGGACCAAGAAGGTCAATTTGTAGGACTATTGGCATCAAAAGGAATTGAATCCTTCTTCGGTTAATTCCTTTCTCTTTTTATTTTTTTAAATTTTTGGCTCTAATTTTTTAATAAATACTCCCATAAACATCACGACCATCGGGAAAAACGCCACATAAATTAACATTAACATATTGGATGATATGACATCTCCCATAACTGTTGAAGCTGCCATTAACATTATAAGGATAATAACTGGGCCCAAAATAGCTATAAATGTATAAATTAATATGAATGAATTCAATTTTTGTGAATATTCCTTTAATTTAATTTGCATTTCAAATGAAATGTCCTGTGCAATAATCTCTAAGCTATATGCTACGTTTCCGCCAACTCTCAAGGTACCTACAATCTGCTGTATTGCACGGGTTAGGCCTTCGGATTTTATTCTTTTAGACATTTCAAGAAGTGAATCTTCAGTTGATTTTCCAAACTTCACTTCTTCCAAAACCCGGTTTATTTCTTTTGAAAATGAGCCGTAATTGCCATCCCTTATTGTTATCAGTGTATCATGAAGTCCCTTTCCTGACTTTAATTCAATTCCCATATGTCTTAAAGCGTAGGGAAGGTCCTGATTTAAATCGGAGTAATTTTTCTGCTCTTTAATTTTGGGATAATAGAATAAAAGTACATATGTCATCGCTACGATTATAATATACATTGCACAAATCTCGAATGGCAGGATAAAAAAGAATAGGATAAATAAAAGAATAATGGTTGTTACTGTTGATTTTTTAACCATTATGGGAATCAGACGTTCTCTTACTTCATCAATTCTGTCTTTTTCGTGTGCAGGGGTCTTTTTATTTTTCTCAAAATCCAGTTTTGAAAATATTGACAGGACTTTTTGATTATTGGATTCTTTTTTGGGAATCCCACTTTTTAAAGAAATATTTTTGAAAAATGAAATCGTAGAGAGTACGAATTCGCCAACTAAAATAAAGAAGTTGTTAAAAATAGTATCACCTGTTTGATAAAATTCTGTTTAAAACTTTTTTGCTGTCTTTATAGTAAATGTCTAAAACACCTTTAACTGCGCTGACGGTATGAATTTCCTGGTCAACCATATGTTTTAACACAATTTTTCGGTTTTCGATTTCTTTGTGGAGTTCATTAATTGATCTTCCGCTCAAATTTGCAATTTGCGTTAGTGTTTTGCTGGTAATGCTGATGTTGTCGATTGTATCAGTTTCAGGATTCCACTGGAAAATTTTATTCAGCTGAACTACTCCCTCTTCAATTCCCACAACTTCGGCTACTTCACTGATTCTTCTAAAAGACACTCCTGATGGAGTATAGATTCTGTTTTGCATTATGATAAAGTCAATAGCCTGAATCATTATTTCCGGAACAGACATGGGTTCATTAGTTAATCTTGTAATTGTTTCTCTTGCATCATTTGAGTGAAGTGTTCCAAATCCTGAATGGCCTGTATTTAATGCTGTAAAAAGGGTTATTGCTTCATTGGCTCTTACTTCTCCAACGATTATTCTATCGGGGCGTTGTCTTAAGGAGTTTTTAACCAGGTCATTCATGGTCAATTCTCCTTTGTTTTCAACATTTGCGGGGCGGGTTTCCATTCTAATGACGTGTTCATGAGGAATTTGCAATTCTAAAGTGTCTTCTATCGTAATTATTCTCTCTTTGGGGTTTATGAAGGAACATAGTGCATTTAATGTTGTTGTTTTTCCGGAACTGGTTCCTCCTGAGATGATTGCATTTGCTGATTTTACTCCTAATCCGTCAAAACATAACCATAAAAATGCTGCCAGTTCAATAGAAATTGTTTTTGAGTTAATCAGGTCTATTATGGTGAATGGATCTTTTTTAAATTTTCTGATTGTAAGTGAAGGGCCGTCTGCAGATACGGGAGGGATTGTGGCGTTTATTCTGGATCCATCCATTAATCTTCCGTCCAATATTGGGGTTTCCTGGTCGATTCTTCTGTTGATTTGTCTTGCAATTGAATCGATTAAATCCATTAACTCTTTTTCATCACTAAATTGAAGGTTTGTTTTCATCATTCCGTATTCTCTGTGGTAAACGAAAATAGGTTTATTTATTCCGTTTATCATGATTTCTTCAAGATTGTCGTCCTGTATCAGGGGGTCGATTGCCCCATAGCCGATTATGTCTCTAATGACCTTTTGGGATAGATTGTCTATGTATTCAACCGGGACCTGAAGATTTTGATTTTCATCGCTTAATCTCATGAATAGAAAATTCCTGATGTCGGTTAATAGCTTATCTTCATTGGGCTGGAAATTTTCACCAGAGGAAATAGCTAAATCCACTAAGTTTTCACGGATTTCACCTAATATGGTTATTTCCTCAGGACTGTAATCTTGTCTGACTATGTCATATTGTGGTATAATTGTATTATTGCTCATATTTTCACCTTTAACGGATTTTTATCACATTTTAAAATTAGTATTACTAATTAATAAAGTTTTTATTACTTTCGAAAGCATAATTACTTGCTGGAATAAAAATAGTATTGTTAAAGCAATTGTGAGGTTATTTTTGTGCTAGATATTGATGATAAAATCAAATCTCTGAATGAGTGTGAAAACTGTAGGGATGTCCAAATAAAAAAATTTTCCCCATTAAAGGAATTAATTGATTTTGATGAGTATGATGGGGATTATATGAGGTGTGAATGCGGAAAACGCCCGCTTGATATTGTTATGAGTCATATTTTAAAAATTATGATTGAATGTGAAATCGTCAGCGAAAAGGCAACCTTGAGGCGCAACTCTCCAGTTCCGTTGTCTGATTTTTATTTCAGCAGTTTAAATCCACAATTCATCCAGAAAAATACACTTATATTGCTTCATCCGGATTTTACTCCTGAAGTTGCTTCTAAACTAATTGATGAAGTTCCCGAAGTAAAATGTGTTTTAAAGGGAAGTCCTCAAAATGTTGTTGGGCAATTGAATAAGGATTCTAACATTAATCACTTTGAAATTCTTGAAGGTGAGGATACTCAAATAAATGTTATGAGGACACTGCTTGGAGAAAAAATAATATTGGTTAAAAATCAGTCAAAGCACCATATTGAAGTAGCAATGACTACAGAACAAAAACTGGTCAGATTGCACAATTATCTTGACAACAACGGAATTAAAAAAGGCACAGCTATTGACGGAATGTGTGGTCTTGGAGCTCTTGGAATTTATCTGTTGAAATACGGATTTGAAAAAGTGATTTTCAATGACATCAATCCGGAAATGATTGAAGCATTGAAAAACAATCTGGAAATAAATGACATCAGTGAAGGATTTGAAATACATAATCAATCATTTGAGGATTTAAATGTTGATCATGCGGATTTATGTGTAATTGATGCATTTCCAGGAGAAGATATTTCAGATATTCAAGAAAAAGCAGAAGAAATAGCAGATAATGTAATAATTATCTAGCTACTTTCAATTTTTTTTATTTATCCTTCGGGACTTGTTAGAATTTGTTTTTTTTATAATTTTCATCTAAATAAACATCTGCATATAGATAACAATGGCTGGAATAATCAAAACTCCCATCAAATGGGATTTACCCACTCCAATGTAGTGCGGAAGCATTCCAAGGGCAGTTGAGGTAATTAAGGCTAATGTCATATATCCGAATGGTGCTCCATAATAAAAAATAAAAATGTATAGAATCAAAATCTGAAGTAAAATAACTCCTATGGATAATTTTTTGTAGTCAACACCACTCATCAGTCTAGAAAATGAATCGCCGAGTTTTAAGGATAACGCTAATGAAACTGAAACTGCAATCAGGGATGCAAAAATGAAAATGGCCAGGTGATTTAAACTCATCTCAGAGATTAAATAGGACATATAAACTGCTATTCCACTTCTAGGATTTCCAATGATATAGATTGCTATAAGTGAAAACAGGCAGTCTGAAACATTCAGCCCTGATGTTGCCAAAAGAAAATTGACGGTATCGTCATCATCATTGTCATTGGCTCCGCTTGCAGCCTGTGCAATAACGGTTCCCTGAGCTGGTCCAAATCCTGGCAGGAATCCTAGAATTGCTCCGGTAATGCCTCCTGCAAAAATGCTTTTGAACTTATTAAAATCCAAATCAAGCTCATAAAATTTGTTTTGATGAGGTATTGTTGATGAATCGTTTAGGCTAAATAGGATTGTGCTTATTCCAAAAAGACCGGAAAAGGTGCACATTAACGATACGCCTGATGAAATTGGTGTTTGAAAAATTATCCAGCCCAATATCCCGGAAAGTACGAATAAAAGCAGGGACCATATAAAATCTCTATTATTGCTTGTCAATTTGTAGGTTAGATAAATTGATGCGAAAAGAAGTATTATCCAGGTATACGGCTTTGAAATGTCATGTAGTACTGGCAAGGCTATTGCAAAAATAGGAAGCATCAATATTGTAACTATAATGGCTCCAAAACCTCCTATTGACACGATTCTTATAACTTCTTTTGATCTTCCCTGCAGAACCATTCTATGTCCTGGAAGTATTGAGGTTGCAGTTCCTTCCTGCGGCACTCCTAAAAGCATTGAAGGTACAAATTCAATCAGCGCATGGGCGATTGACATTGCAACCATGATTACGCATAGGAATTCTGGCGATATGAATGACAATAAAAATGCTGATGATGCAAAGAGGATTGCACCGGCCGTATTGACATGTATTCCGGGTATCATTCCAGTTATTGTTCCTATTGATATTCCTATAAAACAGGCAATCACTAATTCTATCATACTTATTGATTATTTTAACTTTAATTTATACTTTGTTGAAGCCATTAATTAATATTTATTTAGTTTTGTAAAATCTAAGTCATTTAAGATAGTTGTTTTCATTTAAAGTGATTGTTGGGTGTTTGCAAATTTGATTTCATTCAAAAAGTATTTGTGTGCATACTGGTAATATAGTATTAATGTCAAAACCGAGAAATATTGTGCTGCTTTTAATTATAGTAGCTATTGCAATTTTAATCAAAGTAACTGTAATGGGGTCTATTGCCAGTTTCATATTTCCTCCGTCACATGCGAGTTCTTCAGATACTTTAATTGAAGATATTGGGGGCGATAATTTCCTAACTGCTACATTGGACGGGTGTTTAAAAATAAATGAAGAAAACATTTCAGATGCTTCTTTTAAAACCTCCAGTGGTGAATGGAGGTGGTATGATGCTAAAAACATTACTTATGTGACTCAGTATGGAACGAAAAATTACATGATTGTATGGAAAACAGCGCCGGATAAATATGATTTTAAAAATGAGGGTGTTAATCTGTATCTTTCAGATTATCTTACTGACCGTGCTGCAAAATGCTTCATCGAATATTCCTATGAAAATGATTGTGTGTATGGAATCATTATCGGGACGGACAATCTCCGCTATAGCGAATCCCAATTGATGTATGATATTTTAGGCCTTAACCGTACTGGATTCGAGTTGGCCTACAGTAATTCAGGAACCAGTTATGGTGGAGGTTACTCAGGTTCGGGAAGCTCTTATCATACTGTTGTGCCTGACAGGTACACACTTTCAAGAACAGATCCTGGTGCTTATTATGACCATTATGAATATGGCGATAATTATGATATTGATAATTATCTGGAATCGGAAGGTTACGATTAAAATTGATTTCTGTTAAATTCTAAAGATTTTAGGGATATTTTAGTTAGCAATTTTAGTAAATCCTCACGGGAGATATCCAGTTCTTCACAAATCATATCATCCCATTCTTTTTCTTTTTCAATTAAAAATTCAGATGTTTCAATTCCCTTTTCAGTTAAAGTGATTTTATATGCTCTTTTGTTCTCTTCATCAACTTCTCTAATAATCAATCCTTTTTCTTCAAAATCTTTAAATGCCCTTGAAACTCCGCTTCTGTCCATTAGGCAAGCTTTTGCAATATCTGATTGGTTTGTGCCCATTTCATAATATAAAAACAGCAGCATATAATACTGGCTTGGAAGTATGTCTGTATTTCTTTTAATGTGTTTGTTCATGTAAAAGTCATGTGTTTTCATCATTGAAATCAAATGATTTACTAAAAATGGGGAATCTTGAATTATATCATCATATTCAATCATAATAAAGTCACCTATATCAATATTTGATATTAATATTTAAATAATATTTATAATATATTATGCACAAGAAACTATTGAGGAATTATCATGGATAAAAAAATCATCATCATTTTGGCAATTGCGAGTGTTTGTTTGCTGTTGCTTACATCTCCTGCTTTTGCAAAAGAAAACGTTAATGTAAAAATTTCTACAGACAAATGGCTAAATGGCAAGGGGGTTATTTTAATTACACTTGTGGACAGTCATGGAAAAGAAATAGCCACTAATGGAAAAATCAATTATACAATTACTGATTCTTACGGCAATTATGAATGGACGTATAAGCCTTACGGCAAGTTTATTCGAATAAAATATGATCCAGGATGGTATAATGTTAAAGTAAAATTTGAGGGCGATAAAAAGTATAATCCGACTTTCAAATCTCAGGATGTTAATGTTAAAACAACCCGGCCAAGTTTTGACGCTTATAATTATTATGATAACCATAACTGGGGATTAAACCAGGAAATTGATGATTATATTGAGTATAATTATTGGGATGAGGAAATTTATGATGACGCCTCAAATTATGACGGCGAAGGATATTAAAAAAATTATTTCAAAAAAATAGAAAAATAGTGGTGTTTATTTTGTTGGAGAGTTATAAACACCAGACTTGTTTTTTTTGGGAATTATGTGGCAGATTTTTCCCAATATCAAATTAGAAAATTGTGAAAAGCTAATTCGATATTTAATTTTGGAGATTGTATTATTATTGACTAATAATATGTTTTGTTACAAGTGCATATTTTTAGGCACGCCTAAACTTTATGTCACTTGTATTAAAGTTGGTTGTCATAGTATATAAACCTTTCTAAATTTTTAGGCATACCTAAATTTTCAGGTTCATTACCATGCTTAAAAAAAATAACGTATGTTATATAACACTTGGTATAAACTTCTATTTAAAGGTTATTGTTTTGACATGCTTTAAATATAAATATAATTAAAAATAAAAATAATTTTATATTTAGGTTAACCTAATCCATATAGGGATAATCTTGAACTAGAAATTTTTTTTAGATATATTGAAAAACATGGATTTTTAATATATTGACATAATGGAGAGAGTAGTTAATGGAAAAATTGATTGTGGGATTGGCAGGAAATCCCAATGTGGGCAAAACTACTGTATTCAATCAATTAACCGGAATGCGTCAGCATGTGGGAAACTGGCCGGGAAAAACTGTAGAAAGAGCAGAAGGTCATTTTGAGCATGGTGATTATGAATATGATCTGGTGGATTTGCCAGGTAATTATGCGTTAAGCGCACATTCTATTGAAGAAATTGTATCAAGGGATTTCATTGTAGATGATGACTCTGATGTCATTGTGAATGTAGTGGATGCTTCTAATCTAGAACGTAATTTATATCTGACAGTTCAAATGATGGAATTGGGTGCTAATTTGGTAATGGCACTTAATATGAATGATTTTGCTAAGAAAAAGGAGCATTTCATTAATATTGGGTTAATGAGTACACTTTTAGGATTTCCGGTTATTGAAATTGATGCAAAGTCAAAAACTGGATTTGAAGAATTATTAACAACTGTTGAAAAGGCATCTAAAAATCCAAGAGATACCAGTGAAAAATTATCCTACGGTAATGATATAAAAGGTCATTTAATGGATTTACAAAATGTAATTGAGCAAGATGGCAGTTTGTTGGGTGTTCCTTCCATTTGGACTGCAATTAAATTATTGGAAAAGGACACTATTGTCATGGAAAAAGTTCAGAAATCTCCAATAAGTTCTCAAATTTTTGCTGAAGTAGATAAGGTAAGCACACATCTTCGTGACGTATATAAAGAAAGTCCCGAAGAAGTTATTGCAAATTCAAGATATGCATTTATTGACGGTTTGATGGAAGAAGCTGTTAAAAGGCCGGCTGTTGAAAAAGAAACCCTTACTGATAAAATTGATAAGGTTGTAACAAACAGAGTTTTAGCTCCGTTCATTTTTATTATAATTATGTTTACAATGTTTCAATTAACATTCACAATCGGAGCTCCTTTCCAGGAACTGATTGATGCGGCATTCTGTGGTTTGGCATCATGGCTTTATCCGTATCTTGGAGGAGGTTTGCTCTCATCATTAATATGTAAGGGAATAATAGGTGGAGTTGGTGGTGTTCTTACTTTCTTGCCGATAATCATTTTAATTTTCTTATTCTTAAGTATTTTGGAGGATTCCGGATATCTTGCACGGGCGGCATTCACTTTGGATATTGTCATGCATAAAATTGTAGGGCTTCACGGAAAAGCATTTATTCCTATGATTTTAGGATTTGGCTGTGGTGTGCCTGCTATTATGGCAACAAGGACCATGGAGAATGAAGGGGACCGTATGCTTGCAATGATGCTTGTTCCATTCATGTCATGTACTGCAAGATTGCCGATCTACGGTGTTTTTATAGCCGCATTTTTCTCTGAAAATCAGGGGCTCATGCTGGTTCTGATTTATTTATTGGGTATTGTTGTGGCACTTGTTGTTGCGGCAATTCTCAAAAGAACAATGTTTAAAGGGTTATCCACTCCATTTGTAATGGAATTGCCATCATATAAAATACCTTCTGTAAAAGGTGTATTGCTGCACACTTGGGAAAAAGTAAAGGGGTTCTTGAAAAAAGCAGGTACCATTATTCTTGCATTTTCAGTAGTATTGTGGGTTTTACAGAATGTCTTCCCATGGGGAGGGACTGATCCTCAAATGAGTCTTTTGGGCATTCTTGGTACTTTTTTATCTCCAATATTTGCTCCATTAGGATTTGGAACCTGGCAGGCGACTGTGGCTATTATCGCAGGTTTGGCCGCTAAGGAGGTAGTGGTCGCAACCTTTGGTACATTGGCAGGAATGGAAGAGGATGATGAAGAGGGTATTACTCAGGTAATACAGAATTCTTTTACTCCATTATCTGCATTTTCATTCATGGCATTTGCATTGCTTTATACTCCATGTGTTGCATCAATTGGTGCAATAAAAAATGAAACAAACAGCTATAAATGGGCTATGACAATGTGTGCTATCACATTGGTTACTGCATATATTGTATCTTTCTTGATTTTCCAGATTGGGGGATTAGCAGGTTTTGGATGAGTTAAATCATCCAAATCCAATTTTAACTTTTTTTTGATTTTTAGTCATAACTAAATATTTATATACTTTGTATTACATAATATTATTACTGAATTTTTAGCTTACCTAAAAATTTATTTTTATTATGTTGGTGATAACATGAAAACCTTAAAAGATGCAAAACCTGGTGAAACAGTAACTTTGGTCAAGTACCATGATGCAGGGGATGTTGGTTTAAAAAGACATTTATTGGGTATGGGTTTTGTTAAAGGAGCAAAAATTACAGTTAAAAAAGTTGCTACTTTAGGAGATCCTATTGAAATGTCTATTAAAGGATATGACGTTTGTCTTCGTAAAGAAGAAGCAGAAAATATTGAAGTGGAATAACTTCAATGTTTTTATTTTTTTTAAAGCTATTTTTATTGGTGGTGATATTATGAAATGTCGCATGTGTGGTTTTGAATTTGATGAGACTCAACTGGAAAATCGTGGATGTTCTAGTTGTGGAAAACACGGTTGCAATAGTATTCACTGTCCAAACTGTGGTTTTGCAAACTCTCCAGATTTAGATCAGGAATTCGAATTTATAAAAAAATTAAAGAATAAAATCAGAAAAAAATCTGCAAACTAATTTTTTACTACTTTCAATATTTCTTCAACCGTCTCTTCAATATTGATTTTTTCAGTATCCACATCCAATCCGTTTTCTTTTAATTTATATAATATTTCAGTGGTTATCGGTGCTTTTAGGTGGGCTTTTTTCAATAATTCTTTATCGGAAAATATCTGGTGTTTGTCGCCTTCGGCAATTATTTCACCGTCGTAAAGTACAAAAATTTTATCTGCAAATTGGTTTACCATCTCTATATCGTGAGATGAAATAACAATGCTCATCCCGTCTTCGTTAAGGTTATTCAATATATTCAATACTTTATCAACACCTTCTGGGTCAAGTCCAGCTGTTGGTTCATCAAGAATCATTATATCCGGCCTCATTGCAATAATTCCTGCAATAGCTACTCTTTTTTGCTGACCTCCACTCAAATGATGGGGTGTTTTATCTTCAAATCCGGACATTCCCACCATTTCTAATGATTCTTTAATTCTTTTTTTAACTTCATCATAATCCAGACCTAAATTCATAGGTCCGAAAGCAACGTCCTCTTTTACTGTTGGTGCAAACAACTGGTCATTTGGGTCCTGGAATACAATTCCTACTTTTTGCCTTACTTTAAGTAGTTCGTCATGTTCAAATATAATTTTTTCACCTTCTATTTCAACATGTCCTGAAGTAGGCTCGTTCAAACCATTGAAATGGGAAAATAATGTTGATTTTCCTGCACCATTAGGTCCCATAATAGCTATTTTCTCTCCTTTTTTAATTTTAATGTTAACATTTTTTAAAGCTTGGGTCCCATCATGGTAAGTATATGATAAATTTTTTGTCTCTAAATGTATCTGTTCCATTATTTCACCTAATTAATTCCTAAATTTTGACCGAAGTAACCTAATTGTCCGCTAAATTTGTAAATGATAATTTCAAGAACAATCACTATGATAATTATTGTTAATAAATAGATATAGTCGCTTTTTTCAGGAGATTTTTTTTCATCAAACATTTCGGATGCATCAGAAAAGCCACGGCTCACCATACTTTTGTGAACTCGCTCTCCTTGTTCATAAGCCTTTAAAAACATCATTCCTATGGTATATCCGACCTGTTTAACTCTCCATTTGTAGGGAGTGTTTCCGTGAATATTGAAATTTCTTGCTTTTTGGCTTTTACGGATTGCTGCAAGTTCATCAACGAACAAGAATAAAAATCTGACCATGATTGATAGAATCATTGCCAAGTCTCTAGGCATTTTTAATTTTCTGAAAGAACTGGCCATTTCTTGCAGAGGAGTTGTTGATGAATATATGATGATTGCAGTTAAGCAAACAATTAATCGAACAAATAATAAAATTCCCCAGTTTAATCCAACATCAGTAATATGCAGCCAGGAATAGCTCCAGATAATGTTTCCTGGTTGGATAAATGGTTGGAATATGATTACTGCTCCACCAAATGGGAGTAGCATTAGTAATCTTTTAATTGAATCGATATATGACAATTTAGCTATTTTTAAAATAATTAATAACATTATCTCCAGTATTATTGGTATGAAAAGTTCCTGTGAGATGACACAAACAAGTATTATAAAAATAGTGGAGATTAATTTAATCCGTCCTTCTAAATTGTGAATTGGACTGTCTTTTGATGATAGTTCATCAAATCTCATTATTTGTGTTATGTCTGCCATATTTGTTCACTGGTATAATATTAAAAATTAGTAATATATTATTATTTTGTCATTTTTATTTTCATAATTTTTTCAATTGACTTTAAAAAAAGAAGAGATAGAAATTAAATTATTTAATTTCTATTTCTAACGATTTCTGCAATTGCATATCCTAATCCTAATGTTACAAGCGCTCCTATGACTAGGGCTACAATTTGCAATACTTGGTTATCAGGATCATTTGCAAATGCATAATCCGGGAAAATGGCATCAGGAATGCCTTTAATTTCTTCAATTTGGAAGTCTTCAGCAAGACCAGAATCTTCAGCTGACTTTTCTAATCCGTCTGGGTCACCGGATGCAATGTATGGTGAAAGAACACAGATTACAACACAGATTAAAACTGCGATTCCTATTAATGTTAAGTCTTTTTTCTCCATTTTATGCATCTCCTTCGTTCCATGCGAGTAGGTCTGGTCTAAATTTGTCTAATGCTACAAGAACAATTACAGTTAATACTGCTTCGATTATTCCAATAAATAAGTGGTATAAAACCATGGATGGGATACCGATATTCATTGGGAATGTTCCAGCAATACCCATTTCAATAGCACATGCTAATGCTGCAATTACTGTAGCTAACCATGCTGCAAAACCTGCAGCAGCGTATTTTCCTATAATTCCGTTTAATCCTTTGAAGGTGTATAATCCTACAAAACCTCCAACGATTGCCATGTTCAATACATTTGCTCCCAATGCAGTTATTCCTCCGTCTCCGAAAATTAATGCTTGGATAAGTAATACGACTGTAAATACTAAAACAGCAGCTTCAGGAGCTAGGAATACAATCGCTACTAATGCTCCTCCAACCATGTGTCCGCTTGTACCAAATGGAATTGGCATGTTCATGGACATGATTGCAAAAATACCAGCGGCGAGTACTGCCATAAGAGGGATGCGTTTTTCATCTAAATTGGATCTTGCCCATTTCACAGAGAAGTATAATGCAACAATTAAAATTACATAGTATATGATGCACTGTGAGATAGGTATAAATCCGTCAGGTATGTGCAATTAAATTCCTCCATTTTTAATAAGTAATACTTTTTTGATTTTATTTATATACTAAGTATTACTTTAAAGTATTATTTTTAGCTATTTTCAGTAATATCAAGTTTATTTGGAGTTTTATTAAGTTTCATTGTTAATAAATCCTATATGTCGCTTGACATTAAATATTTTAATTTTATTGCACTATATAAATGTTATTAAAGTAATACAAATTAGTATTATTTACTATTTTTTGTAATACTTTTTTTAGAAAAATTGCCTAATTTTTGGATTTTGCGATATTGTAAAAATAGATAAAAATGGCTATTGCGAAGTATAATAGGACTTGTATGTCTAAAATTCCTGTTTCTATACCTAAAATGGAGTATGTCAAAATCAGGGAGTAAATTCCAATATAAAAGTAATCTTTTGTTTTTTGCATTATTTTAAATCCAATTCCTAAAATGAATCCTAAAATGCACATTTCGACAAAAACGCCAACTTTTCCAAAATCAACCACCATCTGTCCAATAAGTGCTGGTGTGACAGTGACTTCGGTTCTCCATGCAATGAGCTTTCCAACCATCATTCTAGGTCCCAAATCACTTCCAGGTATTGAACTGGCCAATAATTTTCCATGGGTTAGACCAAAGTTTCCTCCGATAAAATCAAGCAGGTCCAGTACGTGCAGGGTAAAGTCGGCTCTGGTTTGTAAGGTATAGAAGGGATTGGTGGATGATGTTATTGTCAGCTCTCCAAGTGAACGAAAATAACCAATTCCAATTATTGCACCTACACCAATTAGCGCTCCCACAACAACTTCCCATAGTGAGACAATATTTCCGTAGAAACCTATTATAATTATGATGAGAAATGCAGCAAGTAGTGGTGTCCTATAACCTAGAAGCAATAATATTGCACAGTCCATTGCGAGTAAAAAAATGAATCTGAATCTTGCCTGTGAACGGGTAATATTTTCATTTTGATAATCTTTTAAATATGAACTAGCAACCAAGCAAGTTCCAGGAATTATTAAGAACACTGGCATTGTAAAAATAGGTTTTAATAAATAACGAATGGACGGTTTTAAAAGCGGAATTCCTCCAACAGTCGCAATGCTTATAAAGAAAAATGCGATAGCTATTAAAATCAAACAAAATCCAATTGAATACATGTCCTTTTTATTAAAATGTATGATGTTTTCACAGTTGTCATTTAGAAAGTGTCTTGGAAGAATTGCAGATCCGATAAAGAATGCGATAAATGCAATGAGCAATGTTACTGTTAAACTTTGGGAAGGCGTATTCAGTGACAGTATGAGAAATCCGGCAAACAGAAAAATAACAATTAACGGATTGAAAATATGATTCTTTAAAATGTTGTTTTTATTCAGAAAGCTTAAAAAATTCTCACTAGGGTATAATTTTTTGGAAAAACTGTTTACCCACTGATTTTCAATAAAATCTAGAATAGTGAAGATAGTGGTAAATAAAAAAGATTTGTGAAATTCGTCACTTATCCTGTTTATTATTGAAGTTAAAGTAGAATATATTATGCTCATTTTCACACAGCTTAAAATGTTCGGATATTTGTAACTTCATAGTTATTTTTGATTTTGTTCATGTCGCTGTCACTGCAGTTGTAGACTCTGATTGTTATGTCATCAGTTAATCCGTTAATGTTTCCTAAAATGGAACTTCCGTCTTTAAGGCATTGATCATTAGCTTTACTAACAGTTATCTGTCTAATAAACTCGGCATTTGTAGTTTTAATAGCAAATCTTCTGCTTTCTGAATCGATTTTATTTTCAAGTTCCTGCATCTTGAGGGAATCAACAGAATCAACGGAAATTGAAGTTGAAATCTCGTAATCACAACCAGTAAGATTTTTATTCAAGTCAGCTAATGTAGTTATATTTAATGGTTTCACGTTAAACTCTTTTAGATTGTCATAAGTGCTGCCGTCGGTTTCAATGGATATTGTATCAATGTAGATGTCTGCATCTTTAACGTTTTTGTATAATCCCGCAAGATAAGTCTCATTATTGGATTCTATTAAAACCTTAACTGCGGATCCTTCATCAACCCATTTGACAGTACCATTTAATGTTACTTTCTCGCCGTTAGTTGAATTTGAACCTTTAACTGTAGCTTTGACTATTTTTCCATCTTTATAATAATTTAAATATGTTTCCGGAAGTTTATTTATTGTTGTGGAATCAAAAGCAGTTTTTTGAATGCTTGATGAATCATCGCTGGTAATGTGTATAAATGCAAATGCAACAGCACATATTACCAAAATTATTATAATGTAATCGATGAGGGTAAATTTAATTTTCATATTAATCTTCGTAAATAGCACCAACTGGGCAAACATCAACGCATTCACCGCAGTTGTCACACTTGTCAGTGTCAATAATTATCGTATAGGCTTTTCTTGAAATTGCCTCTTCCATACATACATCAATACAGTCTTCGCAAACTCCACATTCTTCCATATCAACTTGCAATTTATACACCTTTAAATTTAACTTGTATAATGTAATTATTTATTACCTTAAATATTTATATAGTTTGTCAAATAATATTATAGTGTAGGTTTTTTATAATTATCCTTGAAAAAGGGTAACATTTATATACTATGTAGATAAATATTACTATTGTATGCAAGGGTGCCCGAGCGGCCAAAGGGGGAGGACTTAAGATCCTCTGGTATAGGCCTTCGAGGGTTCGAATCCCTTCCCTTGCACTATTTTATA
>NZ_JBGULU010000101.1:0-35872 GCF_045116495.1 Methanobrevibacter sp.
TTCTAATTTTTCTTCAACTTTTAATGAAGTTACAGTGTCTATTGGAGTGAAAACGTTAACTTCTAATTGGAGATAATCTTCTTGAAACTCCTCATAGAATTTAATTTGCAATTTGTCATATGTGATTTCACTTTGAATTAGATTTGGCAGTTCAAAAATAATTTTTTCCAGTCCGCTGTCCTGTCTGAGGAATCCGCATATTTTCTCAAAGTCTTCATCTGGAAATTGAAAGTTTTCCATTAGGAATTTTTCTAAAGTCATGGTGCCGGTTTTTTCTTTATAGGATGGATGAAATATTCTTTCTGTTTTTTGAAACTTCTGAATCATTAAATTAACCTCCTATTGGTATTGATTGATAAAATATGTTATATTTAACATTCTATTTAAACATTTGGTATTATTTGAGGTCAATTTTTAGTAATGAAAGCAATATTGAGGTCAATTTGTAAAATATGCCTAAAACTATGGGTTAATGATGAATTTAGTGTGTATCATTTGAAATTTAGAATGGTTTTAAAAAAAGAGTTTTTTGGAAACTCCTGTGAGTTTCCTAGATTAATTTTTGAATTTCTTCACGAACGATCTTGTTGACCATTCCGCCGTCGGCTTTTCCTTTAAGCTGTTTCATGCACATTCCCATTAAAGGACCCATAGCTCCCATTTGACGTTCCTTAACCATTCCTTCATTGTTCGCTACAATTTCGGCAATGATTTTAGCCACATCATCTTCGCCAAGCATGGTTAAATTGTTTTTCTCCGCAATTTCAGGGATATCCATGTCAGGGGTCTTGATGGTTTCAACAGCCAGTTTACGAACGCTGTCCTTTGCAATTTTGCCGTCGGCCAAAAGGGTAAATATTCCTTTGAAGTGTTCAAGAGTCAATACATTAACGTCATGACCTTCCCTTTTGATTTCTCTTAAGTCATATGCAAGAAGTGAAGCTACCGGTGTTGCATCCACATCAACGTCAGCCAAAATGGATTCAAACATGTCTGCTTCCTGCCTTTTGACAAGCTGTGTTGCCAGATCTTCACTTAACTTGTACTCCTCAATGATTCTGGCCTGTTTCACGTCAGGAAGTTCAGGCAGGTTGTTTGCAATAGGTTCAACCCTGTCAGCAGTAATTTTAAATAAAGGAATATCGGTTTCAAGATACATTCTGTTTGCAGTCGGAAGCGGCCTCATGTATTCGGTGTTTCCGTCATCCAATGCCTTACGGGTTTCCTCAACAACTCCATCCAAACCTAATTCAGCTCTTCTTTTAACCTCTTCAAGTGCTGAAACGGCAATGTCTTCATCGTGAGCAACAATAATAAATGCATCCTCATCACCGATGTTTAAAAATTCAGCGATTCTGTCAACTTCATCCTGTTTAATTCCGTAAGCCGGCAATTCGTCTGAGTGGAAAATACCTGCAACGCCACGTTTTTTGGCATAGCTTGCAATTTCAGTACCGAATCTTCTTCCCGGCTGTACTTCACGGCCAATCAAACCGTCGTAACCTTTTAAGACAACTGCTTTGATTGTTTCAGCAGATTTCAATATTTTGGATTCGGTGTCTTCAAGCAGTTCATCGAGATCATGAATTTCATCTAAAACTTCTGCATTTCTTGCGTTAAGTTCTTTTTTAATGTCAATTAAAGCTAACTGTCTTTGAACTTCACGGTTTACGATTTCAGCCATTAAATCCAAGTCCTGCACACCTTTGATTTCCACACGTGCACCTTCGGCAATGGAAATGTTCAAGTCCTGTCTGATTGTACCGAGACCTCTTTTTACATTGGTACTCCTTAAGATCTGACCGAGCATGTATGCAACTTCCCTGACCTGGTCCGGGTGGTGCATTGAAGGGTCTGTTGTGATTTCTGCAAGAGGTATTCCCAGTCTGTCAAGTCTGAATTCGGTAAATCCGTCTTTGGTTTCAACTCTTCTTGCGGCATCCTCTTCAAGGCCCAGACTTTCAATCACGACTCTTCCGTATGGGGTGTCGAGGTATCCGTCGGTTGCAACCATACCTGTTCTCTGGAATCCTCCGGTGTTACTTCCGTCGATTACCTGTTTTCTCATTGTGTGGAATTCATCCACGATATGCATGTTCATCAGACATGCTATGGTAATACAGATGTCAAGAGCTTCTTCATTTAAACTGTGAGGAGGTTCGTCATCGTTTTCAACAAGACATGTATGTTTGGCGAAGTTTTCATATTTGAAATTCAATCCTCTTAAGGACTCCTGAAGAGCTGCCCTGTCGATTTCTCCAAGCTCGGATTGGGTCGGTCTTAATTTTCTTTGAACAAGTTCATCAAAATCATCATCAACAAGCTCTGTTTTACATGGACAGAATAGCTTATGTTCACTGTTTAGCTGTTGGTGAATTTCAAGTCCCATCATTAATCCTAATTTTTCATAATCCATTCTATCACCCTAGTTTAAGAAATCCTTGATTGTGGATTTTTCTCCAAATTCACCTGCAACATTTGTTTGCATAATCTCTTTAACTTTTTCGTAATCATCGCTTTGACCTAATGCCCAGCATAATTTGACGTAGGTAGTTTCAGGGGTCATGTCAATTCCTGAAATTACTCCGGCATCAATAATGTTACGTCCTGTTGAGTAAACGTTCATGTTGACTCTTCCGTAAAGGCACTGTGAAGTCATAACTATTGGGATATTTTCATCTTTAGCTCTTTTGAATGAGTCAATGAGGTCGTTTGGAACATGTCCAAGACCTGTTCCCTCAATTACAATGCCTTTGTATCCTTTGTCAATATGATATTCAATGTATTCTTTGGATATTCCCGGAAAGCTTTTGACAAATCCTACTTTCTCTTCAATGGCGGTATTCAGTTCCAGTTCATTTTCTCCACGTTTGGTGTAAACATAATCAGGATTGATGCTAACCTTTTTGTTCTGGATTTTAGCTATTGGCTGAGCGTTGATGCTTCTGAAAGTGTCTCTTCTTGAGGTATGCATCTTCCTTACTTTGGTACCTTTGTGAAGGTAGGTGTACTCGTCATTTAAACTTCCATGCATACAGACACAGACTTCTGCAATGTCTGATTTTGCAGCAATCACAGAATCAATCAGGTTGATATTTGCATCGCTTGAAGGTCTGTCTGAACTTCTCTGAGCACCTGTAATTATGATTGGTACAGGTGTTTTAAGCATGAAGCTCAATGCAGCGGAAGTGTAGTGCATTGTATCGGTACCATGAGCTATCACAACACCGTCAGCACCATCGGAAATGTCATTTGCAATTTCTTCTGCAGCCTTAACCCAGTATTCGGGTTTCATGTCCTCACTTAAAATATTGTATAATGCCTTAACATTGTAATTTGCATAATCCAACAATTCAGGATTGGCCTTTACAAGATCGGATGCAGTAAATGCAGGGTGTACCGCTCCGGTTCTGTAGTCAATGACGGATGATACTGTACCCCCGGTTGAAACGATTGAGAGGTTCTGTTTGGATTCATCATGCGGAATTTCAGTTTCTCCAAATCCGATTTTAGGCTTTTCTCCTTTTTCAATAAGTTCTGCTGTAGTATTTTCAATAGCTACTCCAATGTTATATCCACTTGATAATTTAATTACAAGATACCCGTCATCCGCATCTTCTGGCCTATCAAGTAAAATACCGGTATAAGAGATGTCTTCCTTGTTGACTTTGATTTTATCCCCTATACCTAAACCATATTTTTCTATATAATTTTCAGCATTTTCTTTATAAGTCATTAAATCACACTAATAATTGTTTTTAATCCATTCGGCTCCTGCTTTGAGAACTTCAATGTTTACGTCAATTACTTTAGGTTTGGATGCAAACATTTCACGAATAGCATTTTCATAAGATTCACGTTTTAAAACATCGCCCAGTTCAGTCAGTGCCCCTAAAAGTGCAGTGTTTGCTGTTCTTGCATTTCCATGCTCTTCAGCAATATCTACACATGGCATTGCAATGACCTTAACGTCACGGTCGGTTTCAAATTCTCCGATTTTTGAATCGTAAAGGATTACTCCGCCTTCTTTAACGTCCTGTGAGAACTGCTCGAGAGAAGGTTTGTTTAAAGCAATGAGAATGTCAATGTCATCAACAACTGGTGTTCCTATGGTTTCATTGGATATTACAACTGAACAGTTGGATTTTCCACCTCTCTGTTCAGGTCCGTAGCTAGGGTACCATGAAACATGTTTTCCTTCGGCACATGCGGCCTGAGCTATTGTAAGGCCTGCACTTAAAACTCCCTGACCTCCGAATCCAGAAACTTTGATGCTTACAGGTTCAATATCCTCATCAACATATCCTGAACCTTCGCTTCTGTTCACGTTAAATATTTTATCCAATGACTCTGTTGAAAAGTCACTTGCAGGTCTTTGGACAGGCTCTTTGGTGTACATATTGTTTCTGAAGTTTTTAACAGGGAATTCCTTTTCCATTTGTTCTTCAATGAATTTTTGAGCACTAACTACATCCTGTTTCAGGTTGGTAGGACAAGGTGAAAGCACTTCAACAAATGAATATCCTTTTCCTTCCTTCTGTATGGTAAGTGCCTGTTTGATTGCAAATTTCGCAAGCCTGATTTTCAGAGGGTTTGCAAGGGATACCCTTTCAATGAATACAGGTGCTTTCAGGGTGTTGATCAATTCGCACATATGGGTAGGGTGTCCTGCATAGTCAGGATCTCTTCCGGTCTGGCATGTTACTGTCTTTTCACCGATTAAGGTGGTTGGTGCCATTTGCCCACCGGTCATTCCGTAAACGGTATTGTTTACGAAAAATACTGCAATTTTTTCTCCTCTGTTTGCAGCCTGTAATGTTTCGTTTAAACCGATGGAAGCCAAATCCCCGTCTCCCTGATAACTCATAACGATTGCATTGTCTTCTGCTCTTGAGATGCCTGTAGCTACTGCAGGCGCTCTTCCGTGTGCAGTCTGGAAGTTTCCGCAGTTGAAGTAGAAATATGCGTATACTGAGCATCCTACAGGAGAAATCATAACACATCTTTCCTGGATTCCGAGCTCATCCATACATTCTGCAATTAATTTATGTAAAATTCCATGTCCACAACCGGCACAGTAGTGAGTTGACTGAATATTGGTTCCTTTTCTAGGATATTCCTCTAAAAGAGATTGTGGATTTCTACGTACTTTTAATTCATAATCTTTATTTTCTTTATCACTCATCTTTCCACATCCCTAATCAATTATATTTGGACTGGCCTTTTCCTCACTTCTTTCGGATAAGTCTATGTCTTCATCTTCAATTCCTGCGATTTCATAAATTTTGGCAAGAATTTGTTTTAATTCAATTAAATTTCCACCCATTCTGTTAACAAGGTGTGTGTCTTCTTTTCTGAGTGCTGCAAACTGCACATCAGCCAATAGCTGACCGTTGCTCATTTCAACAGAAATGAAACTGACTCCTTTGTCTGCAAGTTCTTTTACTTTGTCAACTGGGAAAGGTGATAATGTGATTGGTCTTAAAAGCCCGACTTTTATGTCTTTCTCACGGCTTTTGTCAACTGCTGATCTTGCGATTCTTGAACTGATACCGAATGATACCAAAACGATATCTGCATCTTCAACCTGATATTCCTCATAAATTACTTCTTCAGCTTCGATTTGCGCGTATTTTTCCTGAAGTTTGAAGTTGAAGTCTTCCAGATCATTGAAATCATTGAAAATTGAAGTAATGAGATTGTCCATTGTTTCTTCAGTTCCTTTTACTGCCCATGGTTTGTCATTTTTCGGTTCAATAGCCTTTTCAGGGAACACTAGCGGTTCTGCCATTTGTCCTAATGTACCGTCTGCAAGGACCACTACAGGATTTCTCCATTTGTCTGCAAGTTCAAACGCTTTCATGGTTAAGTCACACATTTCCTGAACGCTGTTTGGAGCTAAAACAATGTTTTTGTAGTTACCGTGACCTCCGCCTTTGACAACCTGATTGTAATCTCCCTGTTCAGGTCCGATATTTCCAAGCCCAGGTCCTGCTCTCATAATGTCAACAATAACGGCAGGAAGTTCAGCTCCTGCAAGGAAAGTAAATCCTTCCTGCATTAAACTGATTCCAGGTCCGGATGATGAGGTCATTACTCTGTGGCCGGTACCTGATGCACCATAGACCATATTGATTGATGCCTCTTCACTTTCAGCCTGTACAAAGTTTCTTCCAACCATCGGGAAATATTTGGACGCTTCGTGTAAGATTTCACTTGCAGGTGTAATTGGGTATCCGAAGAAACAGTCGCAACCGGCATACATTGCACCGATGACAACTGCGGTATTTCCTTTAACCATCTGATTGCTCATTTAGTTTCCCCCTTGATTAACTGCTTTGGCCTTAATCATCTTAGCGACTGAATCGTTAACAATCTTTTTATATTGATGTACTTCTAGCGCTAATGGTTCAGGACAGGTAAAGTAACAGTCTTTACATCCTGTACATCCATTTCCGCTGTAATATGCAAACTGATATCCTGCGTCATTCATGTCTTGTGATAGTAATATTGCATTTTGAGGACATCCGACTATACATCTCATACAGCCTTTGCAGATTTCCTTATTAATAACTGGATAAGATATTTCTTCTTCTGTCATTTATATCATCTAAATTAATTTTCATTGTCTTTTTCTCTGATTTCAACTCTTCTTATTTTACCGCTGATGGTTTCAGGAAGTTCATCAACATACTCAACCATCCTTGGGTATTTATAAGGAGCTGTAACTCTTTTAACATGATTTTGAATGTCTTTAGTTAATGATTCTGATGGTTCGAAACCAGGCTGCAGAACAATACTTGCCTTTACAATCTGGCCTCTGACTTCATCAGGATAAGCGGTAATAGCACAGTGAGCCACTGCTTCGTGGGACAATACTGCACTTTCTACTTCATAAGGCCCGATACGGTAACCTGAAGATTTGATGATGTCGTCGTTTCTTCCGACAAAGTGAACATATCCCTCTTCATCAACCCATGCGGTATCTCCGCAGTGGTAATATCCGTCGTGGATTTGCTGTCTGTATTTTTCATCATCATTTACATAGTCTTTAAATAATCCAGGAATAGGTTCATCGCCCATTTTAAAACAGAGTTCACCTTCTTCACCGATTTCAACTTTATTGTGATCTTCGTCCAATAACTCCAAATCAAATAACGGGGAAGGTTTTCCTATGGAAGCGATTTTTGCATCCAACCAGATGAATGTTCCGATTGACAATGTGGTTTCTGTCTGGCCGAATCCTTCTTTAATCCTTAATCCTGAAATGTCATAGAATCTTTCGGATACTTCAGGAGGCAAAGGCTCTCCAGCGGTAGTAACGTATTTTAAATTGGAAAGGTCATATCCCTCAATATTTTCTTTAATCATGAATCTGTAGATTGTAGGAGGAGCACAGAAGGTGTCCACTTTATTTTCAATGATTTTGTCAAGAAGTTTCAATCCATTGAATCTGTTGTAATCATAAATGAATATGCTTGTTCCTGCAATCCATTGGCCATACAAGTTTCCCCAAACTGCCTTTCCCCATCCGGTATCTGCTGCGGTGTGGTGGATTCCGTCTTCCACTACATTATGCCAGTATTTTGCTGTAGGGATGTGTCCTAAGGAGTAGGTATGCTTGTGTGAAACCATTTTCGGAAGTCCGCTGGTCCCTGAAGTGAAGTAGATTAGGAAAATCTCTTCTGCATAGGTTTTGTCTTCACCTGTAGGTCTTTCGAAAACGTCACTTTCATTTTCGATTGCTTCATTGAAATTTATCCAGCCTTCCCTGTCGGTTTCGATAGCTAATTTTATCAAATCAATTTCCAGTGACTTTTCCGCTTCCTCATAATCCGGTAAAAGTGTATCCTCTTCAACTGAAACTACCATTTTCACCTTTGCTTCCCTTAATCTGAAATCAATGTCATGAAGCTTTAACATATGGGTTCCAGGAATTGCGATTGCTCCAATCTTGTGCAGCGCTACCATACAGAACCAGAATTCGTATCTGTTTTTTAGGGTAAGCATTACACAGTCGCCTTTCTTGATGCCCAGTTTTTTAAATAGGTTTGCGGCTTTGTTTGAGTATTCCTTCATTTCTTTGAAGGTGAATGTATGATTTTCATCCTCATCATTTGTCCATATCAATGCAATTTTTTCCGGATCGATTTCTGCATACTTGTCCACTACATCGAATCCGAAATTATAATCATCTTCATATTTTAATTTAAAATTTTCATGAAAGTCTTCATAAGAGTCATAATCAACTCTTTCTACAAAATCTCCTATTACTGATGTCATTTAATTAACTCCTTGTAAACGTTATATGATCACTGCTAAAAATTTAGCCGGTTTATCGTTAAGTGCTACCATCGCGTGTCTGTGCGCTGAATCGAAGAAGATGCAATCTCCTTCGTTTAAGATAATTTCGTTATTGTGAATATAAATTTTTAAGGAACCTTCAAGGACATAATTGAATTCCTGTCCTGGGTGTGAATTAAGTGAAGGCTGAGGATTCTTTTTTGGATCCACAGTAACAAGGAATGTTTCAGCATTTTTATGAATGAATTTGGAACATAAGTTTTCGTGGGTATATTCTTTACTTCTGTCCACTGAAACTCCCTTGTTTGCACGGGTAACATCGAAGATGCTCATTCTGCTTTCTTCACCTGTTAATAATAATCCTAAATCAACTTTAAAAATGTGTGCAAGTTCGTATAAGAAGCTTGCTGGGATGTCTATTTCGCCGTTTTCATATTGGATGTAGGTTTCTTCTGTAATGTTCAAGTCTTCTGCAATTTCTTTAATAGTAATGTCTGATAGTTCTCTCAATTCTCTAATTCTATTTCCAATATCTTTATTGTATTCGTTCATTCATAAACACCTTATTTTTTTTAAATGTTTTTTTATTATAATATAATATTATAACATATTCTAATTTTTGATTTTGAAGTTATATAAACCTTATTAAAAATCGTGATAATTCATTATAAATTTAACTAAAAAAAATTTTTTAAATTTACATTTTTGTTCAAAATAAGAAAAGTTTTATATATTACAAACTATAATTTTAATTTAATTGATTTGATAGGAGATTATAAAAATGGCATCTAACGAAATTGGTACTAATGTTATTTTCAAAAAACAATTGGGTTTGAATTTTGAAATAGACCAAAAATATGTCGGTTTAAAAATGAAGGAAAATAATATTTTATCTTTTAATTTTAGAGTACCTGGAAGTTTGAAGGATGAAGTTGAAGCATATTTTAAAAGATTCAAATTAGGTGAACCAATCATGGTCGATATTGGCGGAACCGGAGATATCAAATGCGATTTTAAAGGAATTTCTCCAGTTTTAAAAAATAAAGAGCAATTTGACCAGTACTTTATCTCAGCTACTTTGCAGGAAGATAAACAGTATAATCCTTTAGAAGAAGAAAAATGTGAAACATGTAGTGGATGCGGATTCCACTAACTTTCAAATTTTTAACCCAAACTTTTTTTCAATTGACCTGTTTCATGAATAATGTATTTTATTAGCAGAAATGTTGCCGCTAATACGATTATTGTTGCAGGAATTATCCATGGGAACTGTCCGATAATATAATCTATGGATGTCAGTGCCAGAATTGTCGCAGCAACATTATTTATGAAATGAACACTCATCGGAACAAGAATGTTGTCTGTTTTTAAATATAGGATGCACATGCATATTCCAAATAAAAATGCACTTGTTATTCCTCCGAAATCATGTCCTATTGCAAATATGAATGATGAAATCAGCATTGCCGGAATGATCCCCACTCTTATTTTCAGTCTGTTGAATATGACTCCCCGAAACACCAGTTCCTCTAAAAGAGGTGCAAATATAATTGATGCAATTGCGCTTAACAGGAATGCTCCGGCAGACACGTCAACTGAGTCAATGTCAAAGCCTGTAACCCAGCTGGGATCATAAAATCCCATCAGAAGGTCAAGGGCTGCAATCAAACAGGTGAATAAAAATGCAAATATGATGTTAAGAACAAATACATATAGTATTTCATTTCGAGTTTTTTCAACAAATAAATTTTCAAAATTCTTCGTAAGGCCGGTTGTACCTTTTAAGGCCCAAATAAAAAATAATAAAACACATGATAAAAGAACTATAAAAAATAAATCGCTGTTGTTTTCAATTTCCGGAAAAATTATCAAAAGTATAATGACAAGTATAAAACTGATTACAAGGCCGACAGCAAGATCTCTTAGTCTTATAGTTCTCAACCGTATATTGAAATCGGTAACACTTTTATCCATATTAATAATTCCTATAAAATTGTTTCAAACCATTTTACGGTATCTTTAAGTTGTTGTTCAAAGTCATCAGAATCCACTCTGCAGTTAATCTTTGCCAAATTGCTGATATCTGCAAGGGAATGTTTGATGTCTCCCTGTCTTTCAGGCAGATATTTTGGCTGCATGTCACTGTTGAGTGTTTTTCTAACGATTTCATAAAGCTGATTAATGCTTAGCTTTTTACCGGATGCGACATTTATTATTCCGTTAAAGTCGGATTCGGCCGCATTAACATTTGCTCTGACAACGTCTTTTATAAAAATGAAGTCTCTGGTCTGTTCGCCGTCTCCGTAAATCTCAGGCTGTTTTCCTTCTAAAATGGAACTGATGAAATTTGGTATTACTGCGGCATATTGTGAATTTTTATCCTGTCCTGGTCCGAAAACGTTAAAATATCTTAATGAAACATAATTCAATCCATAACTGTCATAAAATGCCTTCAAATAGAGTTCACAGCTGGCTTTTGATGCAGCATACGGTGACATTGGCATTGGCTGTTCTGTTTCTTTCAGAGGCATGTTTTTATTTTGTCCATAAACGGATGAGGATGATGAAAATATAATTTTTTTAACATCATTGTCGACGGCAGACTTTAAAAGCTTAATGGTGGCATTAACATTTATATCACTGCATTCGACCGGTTCATCGATACTTAAAGGAACACTGGCCATTGCCGCAAGGTGGAAAATGTAATCTATATTTGATGTCAGGTCATTCAAATCCGTATTACGGATATCCTCTTTGACGATTTTTAAATTTTCATGATTGGCATCTTTTAAGTTGTTAATCTTACCAGTAGATAAATTATCAAGAATGAGGACTTCATTCTCATCTAATAGTTCATTAGCTATGTTAGAACCAATAAATCCAAGTCCACCGGTAATTAAAATATTTTTATTCTTCATTAAGCCACCAATTATTAATTTTAATTATGTTTAAGCTATTAATATTAATTTTAAGTAACAACATTTATATATTTTTATATAATATAATTATTATTTAAGAGGAGTCTAATAATATGTTTGATTTTATGTATAATACCATATTTTTTGCTTCTTATGGTAATTTTTATGGGCTTGCAAATATAACAATCAGTTCATTTGATGTTTTATTAGCTTATTTTGTCACTATTATTGTTTCAATTATAGTTGCATTAATTTTAAAACTCCCATTATTACCTGGCAAACCATATAGGTATTCTTTTGATGTTAGTGCTATATATCCGACTCCGATAATAGCCATTGGTATTTTTTCTATTTTTTTAGTTTTAAACTACACTTTCATGTATAATGGTATCGTATTGGCTGTTATTATTGGTATTTTATCTGCATTGTTTGTGAAATATTTGTTTGATTTTGTATTTCCAAAGCCTTTAGATGGAGATGAGGGGGAGGATATGTGATGAATGAAGTGATTGGAATAATAATTGCTGCAATTCTATGTTGGTTGAATTTTGTAATTGTTGATACATATTTCGGACTTCCCGAGCAACCTGGAGTAAAAGGAGCCAGGATTATTGGTGAAAATGTCGAAAAAAGAGGGGGAGACATTGCTGGTGGATTTTTCCAAGGAAACATTGTATGTTCTCCAGATGCATCCGCCGGTACTTTAATAGCTTCTATTGGATATTTGCTTTTAGGAATTTCTGGAGGAATTATAGCGGCATTCTTTGTATTTATGGGAAACAGATTGTGCGCTGATCCAGGTTATGCCGGAACTGTCGGAAGCTTAACCGCTACTGTAATAATTACTGTCTGTTCATTTTTAGGATTCACTCCGGAAATGTTTATTGTGGGTATGGTTATTGCAATATTGACCGTTCAGGGTCTCGACCATAAAAGGGCTTCAATCGTTTTAGGCAAGATTGCAGAAAAATTCAATAGGCATGCTTGAGAGTGGTAATATGTATGTTGAAATAATTGGTATTATAGTCATTTTTGTTGCATTAAGAGCATTAATAACCAAAAATAGGGCTGAAAGATTATTATATTTAAATGTAATTGGTTTTGGAGTTTCAGCTTTAATTGCATTGGTAATTAACACTCCATTTGCTCTTGTAGTCGCAGCAGCATTCTTTATTTGTTCTACAGTTAGTGCAAATGCGATTGCATACACATTAAATAGGCTAGATGATGAAATACTATTGGAGTGAGCTAAAATGGATTTCGTTTCAATAATTGCAATTGCTTTAATGGTAATCGGTGCATTTGGTATCATATTCCTTAAAAAGCCATTAGATAAAGTGATAATGTTTACAATACTTGATGCAGGATTTGTTTTAGCTGTTGTATTATTCAAATATCTGGATGTGGCTATGTTTGCGGCATTAGCAGGTCCTTTGTCTACATTGGTATTTATCCTGTCTATTGTGAAAGTTAATGATATTAGAAAAAAGAAGCTGGAAAGGGGTGAGATAAATGGTTAGTGTCCCGTTATTCTTTTATTTTGGAATATTTCTAGCTATTGTAGGAAGTTTGGCTACAGCATGGGGTCCTGGAGTAAAAGACCCTATTATAAGAACATTCAATACTGAAGTTGCATCTGTTGGAGTTTGTTTGGTATTATTATGTTACAATCATGTTTTGGCATTATTGACTTTGCTTGCAACAACTGTAATCATTACTTTAATCTTATTTAGAGCTATTATTCGCTTGGAAGAAATGGGGGCAGATGTATGAGGATAGGAGTTTTATGGAATAAACTGGCAGACCCTAAAAATATTCCTCGTCTGTTTGCATTTTCTTTAGGAATTATCTTAATCATCGGTTTCATTGTTCCGATGGCATTGAATCCGGATCAATTGTATGTTAGACCGGCTCCTCAAGAACAAATTGATGCTGGATTAGCAATCGCTCCTTATGATAGGGGTGGTGAAGTATTGTCTCAACCTGGAATAATTAAGCCTCAATATCCTGATAATGCAGCCAGTTTGGGAATGATAACTGGATATATGTCTCCATTGGCACAATGGGTATCGTCGATTTCACCGTACTTTGGTACATCAATTTATTCATCCCCAGGAGGACTTATAGATGAAATACTGTACTATACAAGAGGTTTCGATACCATATTGGAATCAAGCATACTGATGATGTCATTTATCATCGCATCATGGTTATCTATAAATTACACTATGAATCGTAAAAACGATGAAAACGAAATAAAGCAAGACGTTAAAAAGGCCATTTCCGATTCAACAAAAGTGGCCAGAGAAGTTAATGCAAATGATGAAAAAGCAAGACAAAAGCAGCTAAGGAGGGATAACTGATGGTATTTATACCTCCGTATGTTCCTGATGCTTTCGTATCAATGTATTTGCCTGCAATATACGCAGGTTTAATCGTTGGTTTTATTGGCTCAATGGCAATAGCTTTGAAAAGAGAAGAAATTCATATTCTTATCTTGACTGATTTGATAGGTCTTGCAATGATTTTCGTTGTATCTGCAGTTGGAACTGACCTTGCAGAAGCATTAATCTTGCCGGGTTTGGTAGTGGAACTTGCAGAAACCCTGGCAATTTCTGAAATTTTACTTACAAGAGAAATGCGTAAAATAGAGCAAAATCCAAGAAGAAATCTTTCAAAATCTTCTTCAATGTTTCCACAGTCATTTGCATTGAATATGGAAATTTTAAATACTGCTCCTAATTTTATTGCATTGGTATTAATTGGATATGGTATTTTCCTGACTGGTTTTACTGGTGGTGCAGTAGCTGGTGGAGGAATTGTATTTTATGCATTATCCAAAAAAGCAAGAGGACTTCCTGTGTTAATGTTGGATGGTATTGCAGGAGTTTCTGGTATTGCATGGTGCTTATGGATTATAGGATTTTTGTTATTCTTTGTAGCACCTCAATATTGGTTATTGAGTTTATTCTTGGCAGCATGTGGATTACTGTTAAAAGTAGCTTCAAAAGTAGGACTGATTGGACTGCTTATGAGAGAGGATTTTGATAAGGAGTAGGTGATGAGTATGGATTTTGTTACACTTGGAGGAAATTTACTTGGAACAATTCCGCTTGGAGATATTGTGTTATATCTTACACCATTTAACTTGTTCCTTTTCGCGGTTTTACTCGGATTTACAGTAATGATAGCTTTGAGTAAACCTGAAACTCAGATAGAGGCTACTATGCATTATTTACATAATACTGAAGTTAAAGTTGGTCCTAAGGAATTTAAACAGAGAAGGTTCCTTTCAATAGTCTGCGGTCTTGCATCAGCAGGTGCAATGATAACAGGGGATTTATTTAACTTCACATTGTTCATGGCTTTGGTGGGTATTTTGAATATCGGTATTGTATCAGCCGTAAAGCAAACCACTGTTTTAAATTCTGCATTTAACTACGGTTTAATAGCTATGATGTGCAGTTTACCGTTATTTGGTGGTGCAGCCATAATTCTCGCATCAACCGGAACTTTAAGTTTGGCGGTTTTATCTCAAATGCCTGCAAGTCCGATGGTGGTCTTCGGTGCTGTGTTAATGTTGATAGGTATTTTAGGTGAAAGTGGAGTAGCGCCGTTCTTTGCAAGTAAGGCAGAAATGTTCAGGACTGCTGGATCTCCATTCATTGTTATTATTCACTTAAGTTCATTGTTTATTATTGTAAGAGCTGTTGAAATTTTATTATTGGTATTGTGGTAGATGGTAGTATGGTTAGTCAGAAAATTACATGTATTATATTATTGGCATTATCAACAATAGCTATACTCGCATGCTTGGTTATAAACTTTGAAGCATGGATTGTTTATGCTGTAGCTATATTTGGTATTCCATTATGGATTTTATCTTTAGGTTTATTGACTATGGCTAAACCAAAACCTGAAGATGCAGAAGAAAGGGTGAAAGAACCATTTACTGGGTATTAGAGTGGTATTATGAATTTAATGGCAGAAATTTTAATTCAGGTTATTATTGCATTTCTAGCGGGAAGTCTGCTTCTAGGTTTGCATAGAAAAATTATGGCACGTGTTCAGAAACGTCCTGGACCGCCTATTGTCCAGCATTTAATACACTCTTTGAAATTCTTCTTTAAAGAAACTGCAATTCCAAGAACTGTTTCAAAAGTATTTTATATTGGTATTGTATTTATATTGGCTTTAATTTGGGTTGTAGGTGTTATTGCTGGTCCTGTAGCTCATGATTCATTGCTTATATTATTTGGTGTTTATGCGGTTTATAAAATTGTAGAGCATAATTCAGGATCAAGTTCAGGTTCTCCATACGGTAAACTGAGTTGTGTAAGGGCTGTTCTTTCAGCGGCAACAGAACTTCCATTGTTTGCAGCTATAGTATTTGTTTATCTGGTCACTGGTACAATGAACATTGGAGAAATTATCACTTATCAATCCGTACATGGTCCATTGGTATTTACAATTCCGCTTGCAGCTATTATGTTTTTCATGTTAATCATTACAAAGTCTCCATACTCTCCATTTGCAATAACAAAAGACAAAGTTTTAATTTCTGGATTTGAAACAGAACACTTTGGATTTTTAAGAGGATTCATGAATTTTTCAGAAGCTATTGCATGGTATGTGATGCTTTGGGTATTCCTGACAATATTCTTCGGTCCGTTAAATGCCGTCGGATATTTGATTGGAATGATTGCAATAACATTCATCACTGCATTTATTAATGCTACAACACCAATCTTCTCTCCAAATCATTCAGTAATGACTCAAATCACTATAGGAGCAATATGTTTCTTTGGAACAGTATTGATGATATTTACAGGGGTGGTAGCATGAATAGTGAAGATATGATTGTATATATGACAGCATTAGTTGCTATTGGCGTAATAGTTGTCGGCCTTCTGGCAACAGTTTTGCATTCGACTATTCTTGCTCCAATAGTGATAATCGGAATTATTTTGGCAGTATTTGCATTGCTTGCTAAAGGTAACTTTTCACATAAAATTGAAAATATAGAGAAATTATGTTTTATAATAACATTAATAGCAATAATCTGTTCATTTATATTGCTTTATAAACCAATGTAGGAGATATTATGTTAGATTATATGATTTACATACTCACATTTGCAGTTGGATTAATTCTTGGTTTGCTTTACAGTTACAAGCAGCATGGTGAACCTTTTGTTGCCGTAACTGCCTTCAACATTCCATTTGCTGTAATTTCAATTGTAGGTTGGGTTTTGGGATTCAATTCAGGTAACATTATTTTATCCGCTATTGGTTTTCTATTAGCAGGATTTGTAATGGGAGAAAGACCGGGATACGGTAGAAAAGAATCTGCTGTAGGTTTAATTGTAGGAATAATTGTTTATGTGGCATTAAAAGGCAACGGTATGATGTGATTGGAATGGATGATAAAGAAAGATTAAGACTGATGCAAACAAGAATAGTGAAAAGTTATGCATGGCAAAGAGATGTAATAGTTCCGCTTTCCAAAGATTTTGATTGTACTGTTGAGGAACTTGAGGAAGTGTTCTTTAATCTGTTTGATTTGGGCACTCTTGAAGCGTTGCATGGAACATTTACTTCTGCAAAGGATATTTGCTTATATCAAAAATTCCATGCGGATTTAAGATTGTGCTGGTTCAGCGGCACTTTGGAAGTGATTTCTCCTGAAGATGCAAAACAGTTAAAAATGAAATTGGTTGAAGAAGTCAATAACGGAAAATCTTATGAAGATGCCTTAAAAGAAGGCCAGTTAGAATTATTTGAATTATTAAAAAAAGAAGCGATTTATTAATCATGTTTATATTAAATTATAAAATTAAAGAGGGAGTACAATGTTAGATGCTATAAGGGATGTTGTGAGGAAAAGCTCAATACATGTCTGTATCGTAAATTGTGGCGGATGCAATGGATGCGACGTTGAATGTGTTGCATTATTGTCTCCAAGATACGACTTAGAGCAATATGGTATTTATGTTCACAATAATCCTCGTGAAGCTGATGTTCTATTGTTAACCGGTGCAGTAACCGAACAATGGAAAACTAATTTAAAAAGAATATATGATAAGGCTCCTGAACCAAAAATAGCCGTAGCAGTTGGAAACTGCCCAATATCCGGAGATGTGTTCAATCAGGAAGGAGGTCATGTAAATGCCCCTGCATCAAATTTCATCCCGGTTGCAGCAGAAATTCCAGGATGTCCGCCAAGGCCTAATGAAATATTGGAAGCCATATTGGCTGTAGGACCCCAAGCTATTGCTGACCGTGGGAGGGAGCAACAATGATAGTGCCTATTGGTCCGATTCACCCTGCTTTAAAGGAACCTATCAGATTGAAACTTCAAACTGAAGGTGAAAAGGTAGTTAAAGCAGAAATTGAATATGGTTATGTTCACAGGGGAATCGAAAAAATAATTGAAGGAAAAACCTGGCAGAAAGGAATTTATCTTTCAGAAAGGGTATGCGGTATCTGTTCATATGAACACACACAAACCTTTGCTGAAACCATCGAAAAAATTTCCGATGTTGATGTGCCTTTAAGAGCGCAATTCCTAAGAGTTATTGCAAATGAATTGGATAGAATTCAAAGTCATTTCCTGGCAAACTCAACATTCTTCAAATCAATGGATCACGAAACCCTATTCATGCATGTTTTGGAATTGAGGGAATACGCAATGGACGCCATTGAATTATTGACCGGAAATAGGGTTAATATGGGTTGGAATGTTGTTGGTGGTGTCAGGATGGATGCCGATGAGCGTCATTTCGAACCAATACTTAAAAACCTGGAAAAAATTGAAGAAGGCTTTGAAATAACCCGTAATCTGTTTGCTGAAGGTCCAGCACTTGCCCTGAGATGTAAAGGTGTTGGATACATGTCTAAAAAAGAGGCAATAAAAGGAAGAGCTGTCGGACCTATTGGAAGGGCTTCAGGCATTACAGAAGATTTCCGTGTAGGTCACTATACTTACGATGACCACTTTGATTTTAATGTGATTGTTAGAAAAGAGGGAGATAATTATGCAAGGACAATGACCAGATTTGATGAAATACCTGAATCAATCAGTCTTGTTAGACAAGCTATTGAAAATATGCCTAAAGGTGAAGTTCGTACTCCTGCAAATATTAAATCTGGTTATGCAATGAGGCAAAATGAAGCTCCTCGTGGTGAAGTCACATATATGATAGAAACTAATGGTAACTTAATTAAAAATATTTCAATAAGAACTCCAAGTATTGCAAACATGGATTCCTGTGCAAGATATATGATTAGAGATGTTCCAACAGTCGCAGACGCTGTTTCCACCTATGCATCATGCGACCCTTGTGTTGCCTGTGCTGAAAGAGTGGCTATAACTAATGAAGCCGGAAAAACTTACATTAAAGACTTTTATGAGGTGAAATAAAATGTCATCTTTAATGTGGTATGTTTATGAATTTGCAAGAAAAGCATGGACTGATGCATTTGCCAATGCACATTCCAAACCTGAAATTTCAGAAAAGCCTGAACGTTTCAGAGACTTCCCTGAAGTTCACAAAGAATATTGTATAGGCTGTGGTGCATGTACAGTTTCCTGTCCTTCACCGAATGCGATTAAATTGGTTCGTGATGAGGATTCAGAAGAGGCTGAAGGTTTAACTTATCCTGTTATTAAGCTCGGCGCTTGTATTCGCTGCGGATTCTGTGCGGAAGTTTGTCCGACAGATCCTAAAACATTAAGATGCGGAGAAAACCATCTGATATTGCCGGAATTCAACATTATCCCATCCAAACGACAGTACATTGTAGATGACTATTTATGCATAAAATGTAAAAAATGCATGAAGCAGTGTCCGGTTGAGGCAATACACCTTGATGACGGAAGGCTTGTTGTTGACCAGCTTAAATGCATCTCTTGTGGTGATTGTCTTGATGTATGTCCGGTTAATGGTGCAATGAAAGGCGTATTTGTCGAAAACTTGCAGGCTCAAAAAGATTTAATCCTTTTATGTGTAAATTATCTCGAGGATTACATTAACGATAAGGAAGAGGATTTAAGGGCTTTGGAAACTGATGAGTTGCTGCAATATGATGTTCCTATTGATGAAATATGGGATGACGCACTTAAAATCATTCCTGATAATGAAATAGCTTTGGAAATAATGTCCAATGCGGTAAACAGGCTTAAAATTAGAATAATAGATTGGGATGAATCCAATTGTAAAAAATGTCAATTATGTATTCCTGATTGTCCTACTGGATGTATTTCTTTTGATGAAGTGAAAGATACGATTGTGAGAGATAAAAATAGATGTTTACGTTGCAGTATATGTTATCAAACCTGTCCATTCTCTGTAATTAAATATTTCATTGCAAAATTCTCAATGGAAGATGAAAACAATATTCATGCTACTGTAAAGGCATCTAATTTAAATGAGGATATTTTCATGGAGTGAGTGTTATGATTGATAGTTATACTAAAACACCAAGGCCATTGAGATATGTTGATGTGGATTATTTGGTTGATCAGACAAAATGTGCAAAATGCAGTGATAAGCCATGTCTTCAATCCTGTCCGATTGACGCAATTTACATGGATAAGGATGATGGTCTTATAAAATTAAGAAATACCTGTTTCGGTTGCGTATTGTGTCGTAATGCTTGTCCATTTGATGCAATTTCACTTGATGTTCATATGGATCCTCCATTAAAGGAAAATGTTCCAAACATCAATGTAAAATTATGTAAGGCATGTGGAGCCTGTGTGCAGGCATGTAAAAATGGATCCATCCACATTGTTTCTGATGGTACTGAAATGCCTCACAGTGAAATCGATAAGGACACATGTGTACGTTGCGGATATTGTTTCAGGGTATGTCCGACTGATGCGATAAAATATGGTCAGTTACTTCCTAAAACTGTCAAGGGAGGTAAAGCCATTGTTGTAAACCAGGATAAATGTATAGGATGCATGACATGTACAAGAGTATGTCCTTCAATGGGTGCAATCAATGTTGCAAGAACAAACAAGCTTCCTTATATTAATCCGGGTTATTGTGCAAGATGTGAGGAGTGTATGCATTCCTGCCCTTCAACAGCAATCAAATATTCATCACGTAAAAAGGCTTACAAGATGTATAGTGAGATTAAATCATTTGATATTGTCTCCAGTATTGTAGACCATGACATAAAGAAATTGTCACTGGATTTGATTAGTTTAAATAAGGTTCTTGAAAAAGTAGCTAAATCCATAGCCTTGGAATTCAACGATCAGAACTTTGAGAATTTCATTGAATGTAAAGTCAATGACATGATGGAGGATGAACTTAAAATCAGTCTGGATTCCCACATTGAAATTTCCAAGTTTACAAAATTATTCGGTTCATACCTGATGGATAGAAACATTGAGGTTTATGATAAAAAATGTGTTGCCTGCGGTGATTGTTTTAATGTTTGCCCAACAGGTGCAATCAAACTCGATGGTCCAAATCCAATTAAAATCAATGAAAATAATTGTGTCTATTGTGGAAAATGTGTTGAACAGTGTAAATTTGATGCAATCGGCGCATATGATGACTATTTCTACAGTAAAGACACTGATTTATACTATGCAAGGTCTTATTTGCACAATCAAAGGCTTGGAGACTTTTCACTTTCAGATGAAAAATGTCAGGCATGTGCAGTATGTGTTAAAAATTGTCCATCCGATGCATTAACATTAAATAATGACAAGATAGACTTTGACGGTGAAAAATGTATTTATTGCAGAACATGTGAGGCAATCTGTCCGCTTGATGCAATTAGAATAGTAAACTTTAGGTGAGTAGGTAATGTTTGAAAAGTCATTCATAACAGATTGTGAAGGTCCTCTTACATTAAATGACAATGCTTTCGAGCTTGCGGAGAAATGCATTGAAGACGGGGGCGAATTATTTAAGATCCTTAGTTTGTATGATGATTATCTTGCAGATATTGTTAAAAAGAAAAATTACAAAGCAGGTAATACTCTAAAACTGATATTACCTTTCTTTGTCTGTGAAAACCTTAAAAACAGTGATATGGTTGATTTTTCCAGAAATAATATTTATTCGGTCAGCGATTCAAAATTCCTGTTAAATTACTTGAAGGAAGCTATGAATATTTATATTGTCAGCACTAGTTATGGCCAATATATTGAAGCGGTCTCCAATTATATGGAGGTTCCATTTGAAAATACATTTTACACAAATGTTGATATGGATAGCTTAACTTTAAATGATGATGAAATTGAAAAAGTCAGGGAATTCAAGCAACTGATATTGGAAAATCCTGAGGATTACGATTTATTCGACGATATTTTCTTTTCCAAAATCGCTCAAATGGGAATATATGAAAAAATCAAGGATATAGAAGTTGTCGGAGGTTTGGGTAAAAAATTAGCCATTGACAGGATAATCTCAAGAGACAATATTGACATCAACAAAATGCTATACATTGGAGACAGCATTACAGACGTTGAACCATTGCAGTTCGCCAGGGATAATGGCGGAATAAGCATATCATTCAACGGCAATGAATATCCGTTAAAAGTGGCTGAAATAGCAATCATCTCTCCAAGTGCAGTAACAACAACAGTAATTGCCGATATTTATGCAAACAATGATAAAACCAAAGTATTGAAATTCATTGAAGATTATAATTCTTCAGATGATTTGGACGATTTATTCAACAGATATGCGATAGATTTGAAAGTCAGGGAAAAATTCTTTGAAGTATTCAATGGTGAAGATTATCCGATTATTCAGATAGTAACAGATGAAAATTATGAAGATATCCTGAAATCAAGTAAACATATGAGAACCAATATCAGGGGTCAGGATATCGGAGGATTAGGTTAATTTATAGAAGGTTGAAAAAATGAGTTATGATAAAGTAGATGATACATTCTTTGAAGCTTTTGAAGGAAAATACGTAAGAGCTTTAATTACCGGGCCCAATGAAAAAATCGTAAAAAGGGCAGCATATGATTCAACTTCAACTCCTAGTGCAGTAATTGGAAGAGTTGAAGGGGGTGTAGAAGGATTTTTAGATGGATCCCAAACTCCTGATGGGAGATTTGGTGCTGTAGTGCAATACTGGTTGGGCGGTGATGATGTAGACAAATTCGCATTTGAACTTTCCTACAGACTTCGCCAGGATATACTGGTAAAACCGTTTACACGCATATTTGACTATTCAGACGGTGACAGTGAAGAATATATTGAAATGATGGACATTGTAGGCCACTGCGGAGACGGATATGAATGGATAGTTGAAGAGTACGGAAGAAAAATGATCAATGTTCCTATTGCAGTTCCGGACTTCCAGATTGAAGAAAAATTCAAAATAAACGATGGAATAATGGGAGGAAACTTCTGGTACTTATGCGAAACTCAGGATGCCGTATTGGATGCAGGTGAAGCAATTATCGATGCAATCATGGGTGTCGAAGGAGCAACAGCACCATTTGATGTATGTTCAGCAGCTTCCAAACCTGAAACAAACTTCCCCGAAATCGGACCGACAACAAATCATGTTTACTGTCCTTCACTAAAGGAATCTTTAGGTGATGAATCCAAAGTTCCTGAAGGAGTTAATTATATTCCTGAAATTGTAGTAAATGCAATAAACGAACAGGCAATGAATGATGCAATTAAAGCAGGTATTGACGCTGCTTTGGAATTTGAAGGAGTAGTCAAAATCTCTGCAGGCAATTTTGATGGCAAACTCGGAGATAAAAATATAAATTTATTAGATATCTTAAAGTAGGGTTTTAACATGGAAATATTTGACAATGATTTAAATGCAGAAGTAATTGGATTCGGAGCACTGAATGTGGATAAATTATTCTCTGTTGAAAATATTGTTGGAGCAGATGAGGAAAGCTTTATAAAAAGTGAAACTAAAACTCCCGGAGGCTCAGCGGCCAACACAATTGTAGGCCTTGCAAGACTGGGCATTGACACTTCAATCATTGGAAAAATAGCTGAAGATGAAGACGGAGATATGATAGAATACAATTTGGCCATTAATGGAGTATACACAAATAATTTAATATATTCAGAAACAGGAGCTACCGGAAAGTGTCTGGGCTTTGTTGACAGTAACGGTGAAAGGTGTCTTTACATCGACCCAGGTGTCAATGATGAAATCCAAATTGGCGAGATAAATCCGTTAAACATCATGAGATGTAAAATAATGCATTACACATCATTTGTCGGTGATTCATTTAAAACTCAAATAGAACTGTTGGAAAAACTCAACAAAGATGTGGTTTTGAGCTTCGATCCGGGAATGCTGTATGTTCAAAAGGGTTTCGATGAGTTAAAACCGATACTTGAAAGAACAAATATTTTGCTTATAAATGAATCAGAATTAAGATTATTATGTAACAATAATGAGGCTCCGGTAAAAGAATTAGCCATAGGCTTTTTGGATTTGGGAATTGAAACCATTGTTGTAAAACAGGGTTCCACTGGAGTTTATGCAATCAACAGCACTGAAGAATGCAATGTAGGTGCATATAAATGTGATGTTGTCGATACAACAGGTGCTGGAGATAGTTTCAATAGCGGATTTTTATATTCTTATCTGAAAGGATATGATTTGGAAAAATCTTGCAGAATCGCAAATTGGGTAGCAAGCAAAGCTATTGAAGGATATGGAATGGAGAAATTCCCTTCTTTAAAAGAATTGGAGGATTTCTTTTAAAAAACTCAAGTTTATAAATTTAATTAAGGGTTAGTTGGTAATATGAATGTAACGTTTCAAAAACAGATGAAAAACTTGGAAAGGGAAGTTTTATTGAAATCTGTTGATTTAGATGATGATGGTGATGATTTCCAATTTGAACTGGAGGATTTCAGTTCAGCTGAAGAAATCATAGCTATTGCACCTAGATGTGTTAGATGCAACACTTGTGTTGGAGAATGCCCTGTCGGTGCAATTGAACCAGCTAATATATTTAGAATAGCTAAAATAACTGAAAAATGCGTTAAATGTGAAATTTGCGTTCAAACTTGTCCTGTTTCAGCAATCAAGTTAATTGACAACTCAGTTATTTACAATAATGAAGAGGATTATATTGAATATAGCTTGTCTAATGTTAGCTGTTCCCATAGAGTAGTTAGAATGAATAATATTTCAATCAATTATTCTGTGGATAATAATTGGGATGATTGTGCAAATCTATGTCCGACAAATGCATTTACCCTTGAATTCAAGGAGTTCTTCGAGGATTTAAATGCAGATTTGGGTATTGATTTGGTTGAAGATAATTTATACCCGTATGTAAATGAAAAAATGTGCATTGGGTGTGGAGCATGTGTTGAAATTTCCCATAATGATGAGGCAATTGAACTGGACAGATATTTAGGTCCAATAGTTCACAGCAGAAATCTTGATATAAATCATGAGGCATGTGTCAATTGTTATTTATGTGAGGAAAATTGTCCGACTGGGGCAATAGAGTTGGTTAATGGCGAAGTGGTTCTTGACAACGATAAATGCATACGTTGTGTTGAATGTACACGCCATTGTCCTGTAGGAGCTTTAAAAAGAGTTGATATTGAATAAAATGAGGGTTGTTTATGAGAGCAAAAGAATTAATGGATAATGAATTCGTATATTTAAACTGCGAAGATAGTGTAATTGAAGTTTCAAAAGTAATGGAAGAAATCAGACGTTTTACATGTCCTGTTGTAAATGATAATAAACAATTGGTAGGTTGGATTACTTCATTTGACATTACAAGAGGATT
Source organism: Methanobrevibacter sp. (assembly GCF_045116495.1). Taxonomy (GTDB): domain Archaea; phylum Methanobacteriota; class Methanobacteria; order Methanobacteriales; family Methanobacteriaceae; genus Methanocatella. The sequence goes on from NZ_JBGULU010000101.1 coordinate 24,996, forward strand.
AAGGGAAGGAAATGAAAAGATTTCAGAAATCATGAGTGGTTATGAAGAAGTTGCAACTGTTCATGAAGAAGACCCTGCAAGAAAAGCGGTTATTTTAACTGCAAACAATAAATTTGTAACTGTACCTGTTGTAAATGATGATAATCAGGTTATAGGTATGGTTCGTGCATGTGATATTGTAGCATTACTGTCCGAGCTTTATGATATTAAAGTCGTAAAGTTATATAAGGCTATGCAAAACCAATTGAAAGGGGTAACCTGGGAAGAACTGATGGCAGCATCTGCTTTAGTGTCCACTAAGACCACCGGTGTAAAAATCACTCCTGAAGAATATGAAGCGAATATTATGAGTGCTACATTTGGGGAAGCTATCTGGTCCACTGGAGGTTTAGAAAAATTCTTTGCCGGTTTAATTTCAGTTGGAGAACTGGTTATTGCTCGTCGTGTAGGAAAAGCAAGAAAATAAACTCAAAAAACACTAACTAACACTTCAAAAAAACAATCCCTTGTTAAGCTACACTAACATGTAAAAAATAAGACTATTATGTCTTATTTTTCTATTTTTTTATCCAAAACTTTTTTTAACATTCTGCATTGCGTGGAAATGGATATGTAAAAAAACTTGCAGGATAAGTACCTCTCCATAAGGCAAATGGCAAAATTGTGTTGTTGTCCAATTCATGTGGAGGTTACTATAATATACATACAAAATGGTTAAACATATTTTATATAAACTTCAGATTTATAATTAATCATGATGATAGTCTAATAGTAAGGATTACTTATTCTCTGTCTAATGCAACAAAACATGAATAAATTGTTTTTAAAATAGTACGTTACTAATTGGGTTAGGCAGAATATTCATCAAACAATTAAGGTGAATTTATGAAAAAATATGTCAAATTTACAATTATATGCATAATATTGTCAGTATTTTGCATAGCTAGTGCATCGGCTAATGACAATATAACTGATAATAATGATTTTTTGCAGGCAATTGAAACGCCTGCAATATCTGTTAATACTACAGAAGTCTATACTGGTGATTCAATTGCAATTTCTCTTAAAGATTCAAATAATTCAGGAATTGCCAATCAAAATTTAACAGCAAATATTAAGAGTAAAAATTATCTGCTTACAACAAATGATGTTGGTGAAGCTAGTTTTCGATTGAATTTCACTGCTAATAAATACACTTTAAATGTAATTTTTAAAGGCAGTGAAAATTATGCTCCTGTCAATCAAACTTTCAACATTAATGTGTTGAAACTCCCAACAACAATCACTCCTGTAAACACTACCGTTCTTAAATATAAATATTTCTATACTTATCTCAACGACAGTTACGGAAATCCTTTATCAGGTGTAAATGTATCTTTTACAGTTAACGGAAAGTCATATGATGCAACTGCAGATGAAAACGGCAAAGCCAGATTTAAAGTTGATTTAAATACTGATGCTGTATATTCTTTAAATATCAATTTTGCAGGAAATAAGTATTATGAGGCAATTTCAAAAAATGTCATGTTATGTGTGCCTGCAACAACAACTCTTGCAATAGGAAACAATAAACTGCTTTCAAATGGATATTTGAGAGTTTATTTAAAAAGTACTGCCAAGTCAGCTATTTCTAATAAGAAAATAAGGATAACTATAGGGTCAAAATCTTATAATAAAACAACAAATTCTGAAGGTATTGTAATATTCAAGCCAAAGCTAAATGAGGGCAGTTACTATATTACTGCCAGTTATGGAGGTAGTTCTACAGCATTCGGATGCGCAGATAATAAAACAGTAAATTGTAGTGTTGGAGATGTAAAAAATCCATTGAAAACAAAAGTTCCGTTAGTTAATGGCGTGCCTGATATTGATGTCATGCCTGGCAATTATGTAATGGCGGATGAAAATTTCACATACTCCCTTTTAAAAACCCAATATAAAGAAGTTATGCAGAGGGATAGTCATACTTTATATTTGAAAAATAAATTAAGCAAATATGTATTTTTCAAAACAAAAACAGAATCATCTTTAAATCACATTATTGTTCGTGAAAAGTGGAATGTTATTGAAAGAACTATCAACACTAAAATTGTTTTAAAGAACAAGTATAACTATTGGCCGGGTTCAATTACCGTTTCACTTAAAGGAAAATCATATACCTACTCTCAGGTAAGGGATGTGCAGGATACAGGTTATACCTGCGGTCCAACCTCTGACAGCATGTGTACCCAGTTTTTAAAGAGTTATGTCAATGAAAAGCAATTGGCTAAAATGGCAGGATCAAATTATTACTCCGGTTCAACTACTAAAGGACTTAAAAAGGCTTTGGAGAAATATAACTTTAAATGCAGCATTTATTATAAATCTTCATTCACTAAAGCCATTAATGAACTTAAGAAAGGAGGACGTGCTTTAGTTTTCCATACCTGGAATCATTATGTTGCGATTTTGGATATCAGTGCTGACGGCAAAAAAGTACTGGTTGGAAATCCTTCCGGAGATTATGATACTGGAAGCCATAGCATTCCAACAAACTGGTTAACTGTTAGCTATATGAAAAAAATGTTTAACAATTATGATACTTCTGGTTTGATTGTTAAACTCAAATATTCTCTTTCTGCTTCTAAGAAAACCCAATTAAGAAATATATACTCAAGTATGGGAACAGGTTGGGTTGCAAAAAATACCAATGAAAGAATTCCTCAAATTTAGGGGAGTTTTTTCACTTTTTTCTATTTTTAATGCCATACTGAAATAAGAAAGTATTTTATATTTTTCAATGATATATAACATTATCAAAGATTGTCTAAATTATATGAGGATATTGTCAGTGGAAAAGACTTAAAAAAGATGGTGTTAGCAAAATCAAGTTGTTATGTATTGTTGCGCTCCTGATGGAATTCAAACAATTGAAAATGATCATCCTGATGTGAAAATTTTCTGCGCAGTGGATGGGAAGCTGAATGAGAATGCATATATTTTTAGGGTCTTGGTGATGCTGGAGACAGAATATATGGAACTAAATAATGAAGTTTTACTTTTGTGATAATATGGATTGGAATCTAATCTGGCCAATTTTAGTGGTTATAGCCTCAAATACATTTTATAATGTCTGCATGAAATCAACTCCGTCTGATGTTAATCCTTTTGCCGCATTGATGGTGACCTACTTGGTTGCAATGATTATAACCGCAATTATTTTTGTATTGATGGCAAAACCCGAAAATGTTGTGGGGGAACTGTCCAAAGTCAATTGGATATCAGTCATTTTAGCATTGGCTATTGTGGGATTGGAAGTAGGATATGTATTTGTCTATCGTGCAGGTTGGCAGGTAAGCAATGCCAGTGTTGTAGCAAATATAGGACTTGCATGTGTTTTGCTGATTGTCGGATATTTCCTATATCGTGAAAATGTTTCAGTGCGCCAGATTTTAGGCATCTTTGTTTGCATGGTTGGTTTGATATTGATTAATTTGTAATATGAATTTTTATTCTTTTTTTTTGATATTAATCCATTATCATATCATCTATTTTTTATCCGACTAATTTTATTTATTTTAACAATTTTTAAAGTCAAATTTTTGTTTTTTTAAATTAATTCTTTTTTATTTAAAAAAGGTCAATAATATATACTATTAAATTTATACATTACATTATAAGGATAATTATCAATAATTACTTCTTTATGATTGAATATAAAGGAGGTGAAATATGAATAAGAAAGGATTTATTATTATACTAACTGTATTTGTATTATTATCGCTCAATTTCAGTGCTGCACATGAAAATTCTGCAGACAATCTTCTAAATTCAAGTTTGGATAATCAAGTTCTTGAAAGTGCGGACGTTAATGTTCTTCAGGCGTCCTCTAAATTGGATACTCATTTGGATGTTGAAAGCAACACTACCTTCGATGCTATTGGAGAGTATTTTAAAGTAAAACTATCTGATGAGAATAATAATTCTATAGCTAATGCTAAGCTAACTTTTAAAGTTAATGGCAATACTTACAGTAAAAATACAGATTCTAATGGAATTGCATCACTTCAACTCAAACTGAAAGATGGCAAACATAAAATAATTACAAAATTCGCAGGAAATGCAGATTACAGGTCATCATCTCTTACAACCATGATAACTATGAATAATACTCGTGTTGTCGGCAGTGGTTTAAGCAATTCAGAGATTCAAAGCATTATTGATAATGCAAAAGTTAATAATGTGATTTTGTTTAAGGCAAAAAGCTATTCTGATGTGAATCTCGTGATTACCAAAAGTTTATCCCTTCTCAGCACTGAAGGCACAACATTAAAATCCTCATCCTCAAATCCTGTAATTACCATCAAAGGTAAAGGCGCTTCTTTAACATCAATAAAAGGATTTGATATACAGGGAAATGGAAATGGGATTAAAATTCAAGGTTCTGATTATGTAACCATTTACGGAAATAATATAACAACTGGAGGAAATGGTATTGTCGCATCAGAGACTAAATACCTAAATATTACTAAAAATAATGTTGTTAAAAACTCAAAAAGTGGAATACTAGTTGGAAATTCATCAAATCTTTATATTTTCAATAATAAGATTTCTAATAATGCTGAAGTTGGTTTGGGCGTTGCTAAAGTAAACCATGTTTATATTGACGGAAATACTGTTTCAAATAATAAAAAACAGGGAATATACCTGACTAACAGCATCAATGGAATCAATTATGGTGAAGGCCCTAAAAATATCCAGATTAACAAAAACTCTGTTTTTAAGAATGGCAAAGATGGTATTGAGATTAAATATGCAGGAAATAATATCGAAATCAGATCCAATACTGTTGAAGCCAATCATGAAAACGGTATATCATTGGGTATTGTCGGAACAAATACCATACAGTCAAATGTAATAACTGACAATTGGGAGAATGGTATAAGATTTTATAATAATTATGTGATGCCAAAAAACCAAGAAATCAGTTATAATGCAGTATTCAGTAATTTAGGTCGTGATATTGAAGCAAAAGATACTTATTATCAGGAAAACGGCATTAAATTGCAGATTGGAGATAACTGGTATACGGATTTTAATGGAGTATGTCCTAAAGTCAGCACTAGCTATATCAAATTTTCAGTTAAACAGATTGGTGAAAATAAGTTTCAGGCCACATTTACAGATTCCAACGGCAATATTGCCGGTCTGCTTCCTGATAGGACATTAACATTCCAGACTAATGATGGAAAAATTGTCACAACCACAGTCAGCGGAGGAGCCGCAGTTTTCACTGCAGATGCAAATGATGGTGATATTGTAAAAGCAAAAGTGGATAATTCTAGAAGAGACAATATTTATGACTCAAAAACCAAACCTTCACAGGAAATAAACGGTGTATCTCCATCTTATGAATATCCTCCTATCCCACAATATGATTTATACGGTGATATTGGTGGAGGAAACGGCAATGGCAATGGTGAAGGCTCTCAAGGCAATGCCAATAGGGGCAATGGCAATTATCAACAGGGAGGTCAGACAAACGGGAATAGCTCTCAAAGCCAACAGGCAGATCCTTCCAACAATGCAAATAATCCTGTAAATGATGTTTCACAAAATTATGAGACTGATGCAACATCTCAAGAAGGAGCATCACAAAGTGGTGCAGGTCCATCAGATGCAGGCGGTTCACAAGGCCAGTCTGTAGTAAAACAGATTATTATTGATGAGGATGATATTGTAAGAGTTGCAGGTATTTCATTTATTGTATTGTTAATAATTTTAACAATAGGTTTTTATTATCGTGATGATATTAAAGAAATGAAATCCAAGATGCAATAATCATCTTTTTTTTCTATTTTTATAACAAATTATTTAATATATTTAAAACAAAACTATTTTTAACTTATGCTATCTTTGGAGGATTATTATGAATAAAAGTGATTTGAAAAGAGATTATTTCATGCTCAAAGGACCACTTGCCAAGAAAGGTTATGACTGGTGGTGGCATTCCTTAACTGCATATAATAAAAAAACCGGTGAGCCAAGACCATTTTTTATTGAATACTTTGTATGTAATCCGGCATTGGCTGAAGAAGAACCTACATTAGGACAATTGCCTGAAAATAAGGCTGCAGGAAAACCGCCATCATATTGTATGGTTAAAGCGGGAACATGGGGTAAAAATCCAAAACAAATACATAATTTTTACTCAATGAAATACTTTGAATGTCCTGATGATGAATTGAATATTAGGGTAGGCGATTGCAGCCTAACTGAAACTCATATGAGTGGTTTTTCAAGAGTATCTGAAGAAGAAGCTCTTGAACATCCGGAATTCATGTCTGATGCTGGAGAGATGAGATGGGATTTGGATATTGACAAACAAATCGCTTTTAATGTAGGTTATGGTGCTAATTCATTATTTAGAAAATTAAACTCTTTTGAAATGTTTTGGCATGCTGAAGGAATTAAAACTGAATACAGCGGAACCATATGGTTGGATGGTGAAGAGTATGAAGTAATTCCTGAAAAATCCTATGGATATGCTGATAAAAACTGGGGAGGGGACTTTACCTCACCATGGCTTTGGATTTCATCATGTAATATAACAAGCCTGATTACCGGCAAAAAACTGAATAATTCTGCTTTTGAAGCAGGTGGTGGAAGACCAAAAGCATTTGGAATATCCATACCTCGTAAATTATTGATTGGATTCTACTATGAAGGTACAATGTATGAATACAACTTCGCAAGATTCTGGAACATGGTTAAAATAGACTTTGACTTTGAAGAAGGTGATGAGGTTCATACATGGCATGTAAATGCAACCAATAAGAATTCTAGAATGGAACTGGTACTCTATTGTAAACGTGATGAAATGTTACTTATCAATTACGAAGCTCCTGACGGCCAAAAAAGACACAACCGTTTATGGAATGGTGGAAATGGTTGGGGTGAAATCAAACTATACAAGAAAGACGGAACATTAATCGATCATGTAAAAATAGAAAATGCTGGCTGTGAATATGGGGAGTATGATAAATAATGATATTCTCAGATATCCTCGCACTAATTGTCGTTTATATTTATGTAGCTATCATTTTTGTGGTAGCTGAAATGGTTTTAAAGACAAGACCTGAAGTTTCACGTAAATTTTTGCATATTATGGTAGGTAACATGATATTTGCCATGCCGTTTTTCTCAGACCCGTGGGTAATGGTTTGGTTTTTAACACTGCCTATTACAATTGCATTATTCTTCCTGACAGAATACTCACCTATCAAAATCCAGAACAGTGTAACTGAATCTGGGCATGCTCTAGGTTTGTTCTTCTATGCAGGTATCTGGACAATATTGATTGCAGTTTTCACAACAATCGCTCCTGCAAACGACCCTAAATATTACATATGGATTGTAGCATTGGCTATTGTTCCTATGGTATATGGTGACGGATTTGCAGCATTGATTGGTCAGAAATTCGGTAAACTCAAATACACAGTATTCGGTGGAACAAAATCCGTTGAAGGATCCCTTACAATGTTTGTCATTACTACTGTAATGAGTGTATTTGTATGGATGGTTTTCACTTCAATCGGTTGTACAATGCCGGAATTCAATATTGTGTATATTATTATGATTTCTGCGGTTGCAACTGTATGTGAAGCTTTAAGTTATGGAGGAATTGACAATTTATCCGTTCCTGCACTAACTTCTATTTTATACTATTTGGTAGCTGTATTATAGCTACTTCAATTTTATTTTCATTTCTATTTTTTTGCATTTCAGTAACTGTTTTTTGCATCTTGGAAACATCGCCAAATAGCCATTTATATGTACTTTTACTAAGTTATATTAACGAATAGTTATTTGGTGATACAAAATGAATTTACGAAAAGAAGCTGAAAGAAGAGTTGATGCAAAAATAGATTTTCAAGAAAATCTATATAAGTATTTGATTGTAAATTTAATAATAGCAGTAATTAGCATATATTTTTTACAAAGTTTCTGGTTATTGTTCTTTGTAATGTTTTTCTGGGGAATTGGAGTTTTAGAAAAATTCTTCAAGGCATATCCATTCAAGGATATTGTTAGTCCGAACTATAGGGAAAATATGATTCAGAATGAAATTTCTAAAATGGGTGATTAAATGAGAGATTTAAGATCAAGAGCAGAAAAACGTGTAGACAATAAAATTCAATTTTACAGAAATCTAACAGCTTATGTTATTGTTAATGCAATGTTGTTTGTTATAAACTGGTATTTCACTCCCGAGTTTTGGTGGGTTGCATTCCCATTATTTTTCTGGGGAATAGGAGTACTTAAAGACTTTTTAACAGCATTTGTATTTGTTAATTTGGATAATGAAAGTTATAGGGAACGTAAAATCCAAGAAGAAATGGAAAAATTAAGGGATTGAATCATGAAAGTAAATCTATTTGTATCAAAGGATATTGAAGAGCCTCATGCAGATATTCACACAAATGAATTGACTGATAATATTACAAAAGCAATGTCCATTCTTGAAAGTGATGATTCTAATGATATGTTGGCAGTCAAAAAAGGATCAGATATTGCTCTTTTGGAATTTAGTGAAGTGTTCATGCTTAGAGTTGAAGACAAGCAGGTTAAAGTATACACTGAAAATGCAGAGTATCTCATTAAAAAACCATTATATCAAGTTGAAGAGACTTTAAATAATGATTTTGTAAGGATATCCAAGACAACTATTGTTAATTTGCGAAAAATTGAAAGAGTGGCTCCTTCACTTAAGGGGATGATGTTTATACAACTTAAAAACGGCTTAAAGGACAATATTTCAAGAAAATATTTGCCGGATTTTAAAAATGCTTTGGATTTGTAGGTGGAATAAATGAAAATAGATTTAATTAAAAGATTGGCAATGGGCGCTTTCGTGGGTTGTTTTATTGTAATGCTTGTTATGGTTTTGATCTCTTTACAGAATGGTCCTCAAAACATTTCTTTTACAGGAGTAACTATTATTAATGCATTTTTAGGGTCTATTGTTGTAGGCTGGGGATTTTCATTGACAGGACTGATTTATGAAAGGGATGACATTGCATTTCCGCTTCAGATTGCCTTTCAGATGGGCATTGGAATGGCAATACTGTTTATTGTTGCAGTTTATCTTCAATGGATGCCTATTAACCTTGGAATTGGAATCATTATTGAATGGATAATAATAGCATGCGTATTTGCTGCCGTTTCATGGTGTGGTTTCTATATTTATTATTATTTAGTCGCCCGTGACTTGAATAATAAATTAAATGTTAAAAAATAGTATTAAAGTAAATAGCAAAGCTATTTACTCTTTTTTTGAATTTCTTTTATATCCGATTGCCAGTAATATCAATGTAAATGCGATGATTGCAATGAAATATTTCAAATCCAAATCTGTCTTTTTGGATACTGATGGAGTTTCATTAATTTCATATGCATTTTTATCGCTGTCGGTTTCACCAACCGGAGTTGTAGAATTTCCAATAACTATATCCTGCAAATCATGACTGTTTACATTAACGTTTGATGCAGTCGAATTAATGTTGGTTATTGAATCCATCTGGTTAGTGATTTTTTCATTTTCTTCGTTTTTGGATGTATCTAGCTTTTTAGTATTTTCATTACTTTCTGGCTTTTTGAACTGATCTTTCAAATCATCTAAAGAATTGTCTGGGAAGTAATCGGTAAGCAAATCGGAATATTTGTCCAATAAGTCCACATTCAATCGGTTAAACAAGTCGGATTTGATTGTTTTTGACACTTTACTTCTAGGTGTAACATTATCAGGATCAATTACTGAGGAATCATTTGGATTTTCATCACCCCAGTCATTATTATCGAATTCTGTGTAGAGATTATAGGAATTCTTCCATTTTATGAAGATTTCCTGACCGTATGGTGATGTATTATTGGTAATTAGATTATCATGGACTTTAATTGTTGTTTTTTGATTGTACATCGGTTGCTGGATGTAAAATGACCCTCCAGTTTCACCGCCGTTATTGTTCATAACGATTGATTCTTGAAGATTAAAGTCTCCTGATACCATTAAAGCTCCTCCATTTGTTCCGCCGGTGTTATTTAAGAATATGCATCTTTTAATGTCTGATGTGCCGGACCAGCTATAATATGCTCCTCCCCATTCATCAGCATGGTTAAACATGAATATACAATCCTGAACATCTCCGAACCCATAAACGCTGACTCTTATTGCTCCGCCATCACGATGAGCTGAATTATTAATAAAAACGCAGTTGTAAATATATGAGTTGGCATAACATGTTGTTATTGCTCCCCCATCATGGTCTGCATGATTATTGATGAATAATGAATTATTAACTAAAAGGTAGCCCCTATCATATTTTGTACCGTAGTTGGAAATGCCTCCCGCATTGGTATTGTTCAATGCTGTATTATTGATGAAAATACAGTTGTCAACAGTTACATGGCCGGTTTCTATTGAAATTGCACCGCCAAAATTCTCTGTCAATCCATTGATGAATGTGATGTTTTTAAAGGTAACATGAACATCACCGCTTCTTATAAGAAAAATGCTTGATTTTTCCTCACCGTCAATAATGATGTCTCTGGGATTTCCCTTTCCTTGAATTGTGATGTTTTTAGTAATCAGGATATTGTGGACTTTATATGTTCCGGGTTTCAAGTTTATTGTCTCATCATTTTCAGCATTAACGATTTTACTTTCCAAAGAGGATGAAGTGTATTGCAAACAGTCATTTTTGCTGATTTTCAATACATTGTTCTGTTGGTTTGCAATTTCCATATTGTCTGTGATGTTTTCATTTGCAACTACACAATTTAGTGAAATTAAAAAAATTGTCAGCAGAATTATCAGTGATATGTATTTTATTTTTATG
>NZ_JBGULU010000102.1:0-40748 GCF_045116495.1 Methanobrevibacter sp.
TTAATACAATGAATATAGGATATTGGTGGAATAAACATGACAAAAATGGAAATTGAATTTACAGATGAACAAATGGAAAAAATTGAAATCTTAAAAGCCAATGGCATTAGTGTTGGCCAAGCAATCGATCTTCTTTTTAAAGTCCAAAATGAAATTAAAACACAAGTTGAAGAAAATCATCCTGATGATGACATACTGGAAAAAATAGAAAACAGCGACTTCGATGTAAACATTAAAGCAGAAATAATGGAAAAAGCTGAGCCTAAACCTGAAACATACGATGTGGCAATTGAAGAAACCAGACGTAAAGTAAAATGGTCTGAATTCTTTAAATTATAATTTTTTTATTTGAAATTAAAAAATGATTTTTACAATCATTTATTTTCTATTTTTTTAAAAATTTTAACTGAAATTTTCTAAAACTGATTTTGTTAACTGCATTATTGAAAAAAAAGGAAAAAAATAGATTTCCTAAATCATACCGGTTAAGAATAGAGTTAAATTTGCAATTGATGCAGAACCAAGATAAGTTCCTGTAATTACAATTAAAGCAACAATAACTCCTCTCCAGCCGATTCTTTTAAATTCATCCCAATCTTTACCGATTGCAATACCAACATAACCTAGAAATGCAGTACATATTGTAGTTAACTCAACTTGAGAGACATAATGTGCTACAAAATTGGCGGTTGGAGCTCCTGGAATTGACACCAGCAAACCAATAATACTTATGAAAATAATTGATTGGATATGACCTGGGCAAACCCTTTCAAGAGCCATTCCTGTAATGGTAATGATGGAAATAATAAGCATTCCAATAAATGAATCAATTATAGAAGTACGATAACCTACAAAATTTCCAACAGCTACAATAACTGAAAATACAAAAAGCAATGCGCCCCATCTTTTAAGTTTACCAAAACTTAATCCGTCAGAAACATCTTCATCATCATCTGCATCATCAGGAACATACCCCTCTTCAAGGCTTGCATTACCTTTACCTAACTTTGGAGATAACCATTTATATAATTTTTCTGCAATAGGCAATGAAACAAACATACACATGTAAATGCCCAGACAGAATGAAAGAATATTACTGCATCCTGCAAAAGCTTCCAATTGAGTAGCCATAGCCGGATGCATATGCACCAATGGAACCAATGCTGCAGCGTTCATACTTGCACTTCCTATACCTGATGCCATTGCAAAGGCATATGGATGATATGGTATGATTGAAACACATATACTTGATAAAAAACTGATAAAAGGAGTACCAATAATTGATCCTATGACAAAAATAGCTAAAACACCACGTGCTTCCGGAGATTTAAAACCATATTTATCAATAATAATTCCCAAGTTCGGTTCACGACAAATGGAACTTGCCATACCAATAACTTCTCTTCTAAAACCTAAAAGTAAAGCAACAGGCAATGCAATGAGAGTGCCCAAATCACCGAGCAGCTGAAAAATCAAAGCAGGACCTACATTAAAAATAATATCAATAGATTGACCACTTGAAATAGCTAATTTGGAAATTAAAACACCGATAAGTAAAACCATAACCCCTTCAGCTACTTTAGCTTGCTCATCATCAATATATTTAAAAGGTTTTGCCAAATAAAGAGCCAACCCCATAACTAAAGAATATATTAATGGCAATAATAAAAAACTGATTGTATCTGTTATTTTAATCTCTATAACTCCAATAGCCATTGAAATAACAACTAAAATCAATACGACAATACTTAAATTATATTCTCTCCATGGAGGACTCTTTTTAATTGCTCTATCAGCTCTTCTCCTAAGTCTATGGAGTTTAAACCTAGGTTTTTTACCTATATGCTGTTTATGAATTTGCTGTTCATGCATATGCTTTTCTTGCATCTGTTGTTCTTGCATATGCTTCGAATAATCATCAGAAATAAAATCCCCCCAAAAATTTTGAATACCCACTCATCAAAATTGATTTTATTCGTGAATTTGAATAAATATACAAATATTCTATACTTGAATTTATATTATTGAGACTATTAAAATATTTTTGTTATTGAAAATACCAACTAAAAATTTAAACAAATAAACATATTGGCTACAACATTACCATTATTTAAACAAATAACCATCAAATATTCATTAAAAATCATTTAGTACCCAAAAGAGAGTCAGGTTTACCATCATAACCGACAGTTTTTCCAGTTTTACCAGCAATATTTTTAGCTTCAACTGCCAGCTCATCAGCTTCATTATTCAAAACATTATTGGAATGACCTTTAACCTTAACAAACAATAACTCACAGCCTTTATCATCTATATTTCCCATCAATTTCCAGATTGCTTTAATTAATGGGAGGTTTTCAACAGGCTTTCCATCCGATTTCTTCCATCCTCTCCTTTCCCATCCTTTGGCCCACTGTGTAAATATTCCAATGCAGTATCCGCTGTCAGTATATATTTCAATTTTGTCTCCATTTCTGCAGTTGTCAAGAAAATCCCTCATGGAAGCATATATTGCATACAACTCCATTTCATTATTTGTAGTTAAATTGCAGCCTCCGCTTTGAACAGATTGCCTTTCACCATTTAGGCACATGATGAATGCCCAACCACCTTCTTTTCGCAAATATTTTCCATTTTTATTGACCATTGTGGCTGCACCGTCTGTAAAATAAGAATAGATATCCATAATAATTTCTCCAATTAAATAATATTATATATTTTCATCATTAAAAATCATATTGAGGTAGTTAAAATGCAAAGTTTAATCGCAAAAGAATTGGACATGAAATTTCCACCAATCGTTTTATTAAAGACAGACACCAAACCAGAAGATGCAATCGGTCCAAAAACAGGAAAAGGTGGATGTGTGATGAGTTTTGTTGCACAGACAATAGCTAAAAGAAAAACAACCTACTTTGGTCGTGAACACATTACCTGTGGAGGAATCTCCGTAGGTTTCGGATGGGGATCAGGTATGGCCAATGAAGATGCAATTGATTTTCAGGCCACATTCCTGTCATTGGGTGTCGATTCAGCTCCAAATAGAGAGGAATATGAAAAAAGACTGGAAAATATGGCAAAACCAACAAGCGAAATGTTTAGGCATGGTGAGAGAATATACTGTGATTTTGATACTGCAAAAGCCGGAATCAAATCAAGACCTGTCTATGACGAAGGAGAATACGTGATTTTTAAAGGTCTTGAAAATCTTGAAGATGGCGAAATTCCAAAATCAGTTATTTTTACAGTCAATCCTATTGAATTGACCGCATTAATACAGATAAATTCATCATTCAGGGACAACAATGCTTCAATTTTGACTCCACAGGCATCAGCTTGTCAGGCCATTGGAAACTTTACATTTAGGGAAAGTGAAAGTGATGACCCTAAACCTGTTTTAGGCCCAATTGACTTTGCAGGACGTTCCAAAATGAAACACTTTATTCCTAATGACTATCTGACCGTGTCAATGCCATGGGAACTGTTTTTAAAGCTTGAAGAAGTTGGTAAAAACAGTGTTCTACAAACTGATTTGTGGAAAAAATTCAAATAGTCTCGAAAAATTTTCAGATGTCCGATTCCCTCGGACATTTGAACAAAACTTTAATAACACCACCAAACATATAACTTTTATTAATTTCAATGCACCAATATTTAATTAATGAAAAAATTAATCGCACCAATGAAAAATAAGATTGGATATATCTTTGCAATATTTTTGCTTTTACTCGTGCAGGTTTACTGTGACTTGACACTTCCCCAATACACTGCAGACATTGTAAATATAGGTATCCAGAATACTGATTTTAACTTTATCATATCCGTCGGAGAGATGATGCTTTTGATGGTGGCGATTTCTGCCTTTGCAACTGTGGGCGTTTCTTATTTTTCAAGCAGGGTTTCATCAGGCTATGCTAAAGACTTAAGGAAACTTGTTTATTCAAAAGTGTTGAAGTTCTCAAATCATGAATTGAACAAAATTTCAAGGTCTTCCCTGATTACAAGGTCAACCAATGACATCAACCAGCTGCAGGGAGTTCTTGGAATGATTTTTACAACACTCCTATTTGCACCTATGCTAGGTATTGGAAGCATAGTTAAAGCTTTTGAACTTGGAACTGACCTTTCATGGATTATTGCAGTTACCTTTGTTGCAGTCACTATCCTTTTAGTGATTGTTATGGTTAAAGTACTTCCTTACTTTAGAATAACTCAGGAAATCATTGATAAAATCAATAAGATTTCAAGGGAAATACTTATCGGAATACCTGTCATTAAAGCATTTGTAAGGCAGGACTATGAGAGGAAAAAATTCAATGCGGCAAATAAGGAGCTTTATGATGTTAACATTTATGTATTTAGAATTATTCTTATCATGCTTCCGCTAATGACCCTGATTATGAATCTGATGGTTGTTCTGATTTTATACTTTGGAGCATATGATGCAATAAGCGGTTCCATCCTAACAGGAGACATCATAGCATTTATTCAATATGCAACCCAGATTGTTACTTCATTTTTAATGATTGGAGCGTTTTTCATAATACTTCCAAGAATTCTGGTTTCAGGACGCCGTGTAAATGAGGTTCTAACAACAGAACTTACAATAACAGACGGAGAATTAACCGAAATTAATGAAAATTCAACAATCGAGTTCAAAAATGTTTACTATCAATATCCTGGCAGTGAAAAGGAAACCCTGAAAGACATTAATTTCAGCCTAACACCAGGCAAAACTACCGCAATCATTGGAGGCACAGGCAGCGGCAAATCAACAATCCTGAATCTGATACCTAGACTTCAGGACCCGACTTCCGGTGAAATCCTAATTGACGGAAAAAACATAAAAAGCTTTAAATTAAAGACTTTAAGAGATAAAATTAGCTTTACACCCCAAAAGGCAATTCTTTTTCAGGGAACCGTAAAGTCAAACATGCAAACAGGAAAAAATGATGCGACAGATGAAGAAATCAATAATGCGCTGAATCTGGCTCAAGTAGATTTCGTTGAAGATTTGGATGAAGAGGTGACCCAGGGAGGCTCAAACTTTTCAGGCGGTCAGAAGCAACGTCTGTCAATAGCCCGGTCAATCATCGGATATCATGAATTTTATCTGTTTGACGATTGTTTTTCAGCACTTGACATGAATACAGAACGTAAAATCAAAGATAACCTGAAAAGTCTAAAGGAATCATCAGTTCTTATTGTTTCTCAGAGAATTTCAACAATCATGGATGCAGATGAAATTCTTGTAATTGACAATGGTGAAATTGTAGACAGAGGAACTCATAAAAGTTTGACTGAAAGCTGTGAAATCTACAAAGAAATCGTGAACACTCAAATTGACAGCATGGAGGCACTATTATGAGTCCACGTCCAATTAGAAGAAAACCTCCTGAAAAGCCTGTCGACAATAAAAGAGCCATAAAAAATATCCTATCTCTCTTGAAAGACCATAAATACAGATTAATCATAACTGTGATTTGCGCAGTCCTTTCAACGGCATTTACGATTATTGCACCGTTAATGATAGGTCAGGCCACAACCATAATCTATGATGGAATCAACAATCTCATCCACCATACAGGTTCAATTGATTTTGCAAGCTTATATAATATTTTAATAATAGTTGTTGCTTTATACATTGTCAGTTCCATATTTTCATATCTGCAAAGTTATCTTTTAGTTAAAATTTCTACAAAAATCAGTTATGATTTGAGAAAAAGACTGATGGATAAAATTTTAAGCCTTCCGATGGATAAGGTTGAAGAAAACAAAAGAGGAGACATCTTATCCAGAATAACAAATGATATTGATTCACTTCAGAACGGAATTACCCAATCATTCATACAGCTGACAACTGCAGTGATTACTCTTGTTGGAGTATCTATTATGATGCTGTCCATCAATATTTGGATGACATTAGCCACAATTATTCTTATCCCAATCGCATTTTTAATCATCAGAGTCATTACAAAATACTCCCAAAGCTATTTCCTAAAGCAGTTAGTCCACAAAGGTTCACTGAATGCTCAAATTGAAGAAACATTCACAGGCCATGACATCATACGTGCATTTAACCAGGAAGACATTTCAATGGAGAAATTCGAAGAGGACAATGAGAAATGGTTTGATCAGGAATGGAAATCACAATTCTATTCAAGTCTAAACGGTCCGTTAATGAACTTCATTTCAAATTTTGCATATGTATTGATAGCTGTTTTAGGAGCAATATTTGTTCTTCAAAAGGCAATTACAGTTGGAGATATTCTTGCTTTCTTCCAGTATGTGCAGAGCTTTACAAGACCTATCCAGCAAATTACAAGAGTCATGCATCAAATCCAAACCGCCATGGCCGCAAGTGAGCGCATATTTGAATTTTTGGAATATGAAGATGAGGAAAATTCATCCGACATGCAGATTACAGAAATCAGAGATGAAATTACCTTTGAAAACGTTTCTTTCGGATATTTACCTAATGAGACAATAATCAAAGATTTGTCATTCAGCGTTAAAAAAGGTGAAAAAGTAGCTATTGTCGGTGAAACAGGAGCTGGAAAAACAACAATTGTCAAATTGCTTATGAGATTTTATGATATTGATGCAGGTTCCATTAAAATCGACGGAACAGACATCAGCCAATACGATAAGCATTCCTTAAGGTCACTCATTGGAATGGTGCTGCAGGACTCCTGGCTCTTTTCAGATACAATTGAAAGCAATATTCACTACGGCAATCTGGATGCTTCAGAAAATGACGTTGTTGATGCATCAAAGCAAGTTTATGCAGATAATTTCATAAGGCAGCTTCCAGACGGATATGAAACCTTGCTAAACGAAGATTCAGACAATATTTCACATGGGCAAAAGCAGCTGTTGACAATAGCCAGAACCATCCTTTCAACAAAAGAAGTTCTGATTTTAGATGAGGCAACTTCAAGTGTAGATACCAGAACTGAAAAGCTTATTCAAAAAGCTATGGATAAACTAATGGAAAACAAAACCAGCTTCATCATTGCACACAGATTATCAACCATCAGAAATGCGGATAAGATTATTGTAATTGAAAATGGTAAGATAATTGAGCAGGGAAATCATGAAGAGCTTCTAGCTAAAAAAGGATATTATTACCACACTTTAAATGCTCAATCAAAAGAAAATATTCGCTAAAAAAAAATAAAAAAAATAAGGTTAAATTTTAACCCTATTGTAATACAAATCCACCGTTAGGTGAGATTACTTGACCTGTCAAGTAGTCTGCAGTTAAAATATATTCTAAAGCACCTGCAATTTCTTTTGGCTCACCAATGTGTCCGAGAGGAATTGTTGCAGCAAGTGCATTTAATTCATCCTGATTTACTCCTTTTAACATGTCAGTCATAATCATACCAGGAGCAATGGAATTGACTCTTACTTTTCTTGGAGCAAATTCTAAAGCAAGTGCACGGCATAAACCGATTACACCGGTTTTGGCAGCACAGTAGTCTGCTTGGTTGATTACGCCAGTTAAACCACCGACAGATGAGGTACATACAATTGCAGTATCACGGTCTACCATGTAAGGTAATGCCAAGTGACACATGTGCATCATACTTACAAGGTTTGTGTTGATTACTCTTTCATATTCTTCAGGCTGCAAGTCAATGAAGTTGCAGTTGTTGGTAATTCCTGCATTGTTTACCAATGCGTCGATTTCTTCACCGAATGCTTCAACAGCTGCGTTTACTAATTTTTCACAGTCTTCAAATTTACTTACATCTGCCTGTACAGCAATAGCTTCCACACCATATTCTGATTTAAGTTCTTCAACTAAATCTTCGGTTAATTGTTTAGATGAGTCGCTTCTGTAGTTGATAGCTACATTGTATCCGAGTTCGCCTAATTTCAAAGTCATTGCTTTACCTAATCCTCTGGATCCACCAGTAATTATTGCATTTTTTGCCATATTTTTCACCTATTTTTTGGTAATAATATATATGTTTTTAACATTATTAAATTTTCACAAAAAAATATTATATACCAAAACAAAATATCATATAAAGGTGAAAATTTGGAAAAGAAAAATAAAATCGCAGTACTAATTTTAATTTTAATAGTGATTGTGGGATTAATCTATATTTGGCCAATGCTAAACACACAAATTCCTATTGATACTGCAACACTTGGAGATACAGATACCGGAACTGTTGTAAAAAATGTTTACGGTAATGCCAGCGCAAATAACACAATAGCTTTAATAACCGGAATCCATCCAAGAGAAACCCTGTCAATTGATCCTGAAATCAAGGCCGCAAAAGAATATGTAAGAGATCATCCTGACGTTAAGATTATTCATTATGATGTCCGTGTAACCAAAGACCCCGAAGATTATGAGAACGGACGATACAATGGAGAACATCTTGTTCAGGATTATGTGAATGATGATGTGGCCTCTTCAGATGCGGATTGCGTGATAATAAGCCATTCACACATTGAAAGTTATGGCGAAGGATTTTACGTTGCCACTCCTGCAATGGACAGCGCTTCAGTTGAAATATCTGAAAAAATCCAAAAAACCAGTGATTTCAATTATTATCCTAAAACAGGCAATGAAACCTATAAATCAACATCTGCCCAACTGGTTTCAATTCCAATAGCCCAGTCAGGCCATCCTACCTTCGTATATGAGATACCTGAAGACATTACAGAACAGGATTCAACCAACAAGGCTAAAGAACTGTTTGACATGATGGTGGAATTTGCTGCAATTAGCCATCATCCCTAATTTTATTAAATAAATAGAATAAATATTAAAACATGGATTTGAAAGAATTTTTAGATTATGTAAATAGCGGAAAGGAAGTTGAAAGCCCCTCTGAAGTTCAGGAAATGTTTGATAAACTGCTTCTTGAAGCTATCAGGATTAAAAGTAAACTGAACTGTGAATACCACACCGAAGATGAAATAAGAGAAATTTTTGCTGAACTTACCTCACAGCCGGTTAACGGCACTTTAAGACTTGTTCCGCCCTTCCACACAGACTGTGGAAAAAACATCCATGTTGGAGAAAATGTCTTTATAAATTCAAACTGTACCATGCAGGATCAGGGAGGAATTTTCATTGGAGACAATGTTTTAATAGGGCACAATGCATGCCTGCTTACACTTAATCATAGTGAAGATCCTCAAAAAAGAGCTAATCTACTTCCTTCACCTATTAAAATTGGAAATGGTGCATGGTTAGGTTCAAATGTTACTGTATTGCCGGGAATTACAATAGGTGATGGTGCCATTGTTGCGGCAGGTGCAGTCGTTACAAAAGATGTCGAGCCAAATACCATTGTTGCAGGCATTCCCGCAAAATTGGTGAGGAAAGTCAATGAAAAATAGATTCTTCAATAGCGCAATATGGGTTATCAAATAATTGAAAATATGATTAATTAAAATTATAGTTAATGTAAAAACAATAATAATATTAATAGCATAAATTAAGATAATTGATTTTACTGCCAATACTTAATGAATTGAAATCAGTTATCTACATGAAAACATTAAAGTATTGAATTTTATTGAAAAATCAGCTTTGAAAAATTTTTGTTAAAAAATTATATATAATTTGCAAAACATAACTATAATTAATTTAAAAGGGATGTTTTATATGTTAAGTATTACACAATGTTACTTAGATTTTGTTGATAAAATCTTAAAACAAGGAAAAGAAACCTATAAAGACTCAAATCATCATTTACTTGAAAGTTTAGGGAATTTCTATATAATTGACGACCCGCTTGATTTGAAATTCAGAGCAAAATATCAGAATTACACTACAGACATGATGCTTGCAGATATAAAATCTGGAAAATTTGACCTTGAAAACTGTCCGATTAAAAGCGACGCATTATATCAATACGTACAATCTGTGGAAGACCCAGAAATAATTGAAAACACACAGGGATTTGTTTACACTTACCCTAACCGTATTTTTGCTCATTTTGATGTTGACCAATTCGAAACAATGAAAAAAAGAATCTTAAATGCAACCGGATCAAACCGTGCAGTTGCAGTTACAATAAATCCAATTGAAGATGCTGAAGAAGAGGACATACCATGCCTTCAGTTCCTGCAATGCATTGTCCGTGACAACGAATTAACAATCCATTGTATCTTTAGAAGCAATGACATCTTCGGAGCATTTTACTCAAACATGTTTTTCATAGCATATCTCGGATTAAAAATGAAAGAAGAAGTCAACAAGGAAATCGTTGGTGAAAAAATAAATTTTGGCGGAGTACACTACCATTCCACTTCAGGCCATATTTACAATACCGACATTAAAGCAGCCCGTAAATTGATTAAAGCAAATAAATAAGGTTTATTTCAACCTTATTTTTTGACTGTTATTTTTTTAGAAATTTTAGCACTTCCATAACTGGAAGTTATTGTAAACTTACCTAATTTTGAATTGACTTTAATTTTAAAGGTAGCTATTCCTTTTGAATTGGTTTTTGCATTATATGTTTTTCCTTTGAATTTTACTTTAACATATTTATTTTTTAAGATTTTACCCTTATTATTAAGCAGTTTTACAGTATATTTGAATGTTTTAGACTTTTTAACATTCATATTTTTACATACCAATGTAGGTTTAACTGTGACTTTATTAGAAACCTTATATCCCTTGTAAGTTGCTGTTATAGTATATGTTTTCGGATTGAAACTATTATCGATTTTAAGTGATGCATAACCATTGGAATTAGTGAATTTTTTGTATGTTTTGCCATTAATCTTAAAGTTCACTTCCACACCAGATGCAACATTTCCGTTATCGTCATACACCCTTACTTTATAGCTGGATCCGGCACCATAATACATTGTTAAATTCTTATTTTCTCCAATTCTGGAAACGACATTTATGGTTTGGGATTTTACCTCACCGGTAACTGGATTTGTAACTGTGATTTGATAGGAGTCAGGTGTTAGATTAACAATATAATTTACATCACCGTTCATGCCGCTTGATAATTTATAAACTTCATCATCAATTCTTACATCAACAGTCTTGTTTTTTAATACATTTCCCTGCGCATCCAATAAACTGGCCGTATAAACAGCACCATATGTATATTTTGCAATTGCAGGTAAAGATATGGTTGATTTGACAGTGATTATCTTATTCAAACTAGATTTTATATAATATCTATTCCCATCAAACGCAACATTCGCAAGAAATGTGCCGACAGATAAATCTAATTTAAATGAAGCATTACCTGATGAATCTGTTTGTTTATTGACTGTTTTATTATTAATAGTTAAACTGACTTTGACATTTGGAATTACAAGACCGTTTTCATCTTTTAACACAACTGAATAATACATGTTATTATTTAAATAGAACACAGCACCCTGACTGACAATGTTTGTGTGAATCGGAGTAATTTCAAAGCTGGCAGTTTTATTATTAGTATTGTAAATATAACTGTCAACATATGTTTTAACAGTATATTTTCCAATATCAAGGTTAGATAATTTTATTTGGGCACTGCCTGCACTTGATTTAACCAAATACCTATTATTATTAACATAAACTATAATATGTTCATCGATAGATTTTGAAAATTTCAAATTAATGTTTGCATCACGAAACTTTTTCTCAACACTTACGGTTAAATCAACATCGATTTTAGCCACATTTAATGAAATGCGATTTGATGAACTGTCATAGTAATTCAAATCAACATAATTGACAACAACATCATTCAATCCTGTCTTTTTGAAAACATGACTTATGCTAGCTTTTCCATTTGCCACTTCAACAACTTTTGTCTCACCGTCTAAAGAGAATGTTACTTTTCCGCTTTTAACAGGATTGTTGTCTTTATCTGTAACTGTAGCGATTATATTGACAGGATTGGTTACCTTATCGTTTGATTTTAGATTCAGGCTTATGGAAGTTGATTTGAGTAACACAGAAACTGATTTATCACATGAAGATGAGTTATACACATAATCATTATCAACATATTCCGCTTTAATGGAATTTGTGCCAGGTCTTTGGAAAACATGACTTAAACTAGCAACACCATTAGTTACATTAACTGAATAATTTAGGCCATCTATCTTGAAAATAACATTACCATGATTGACTTTTTTGCCGTTGATATCATTGACATTTGCAGTAAGTGTAATAGGATTGTATTGGCCATTTACTGAAACTGTAATTTCTGTACCAATACCCTGCAAATTAATAGATTTGTCATCATTTGAAGTTTTATAACAGTACAGATCTGTGTATGTTGCGTATATATTTTTCACGCCAAATGTTTTAAAGGAGTAATCCAAGTTAGCGACACCATTTTTAACAGCTACCGGATAATTTACACCTTCAACATTGAAATAAACTGTACCGCTGCCAACAGGTTTATTGTTTTTATCGACAACTGTTGCTCTAAATGCAAAAGGATTGGTGTCTGATAAAATATCTAAAGAAATATTGGTATCTATGCGAGAAGTGCTTAACAATACAAAATTGGAAGAGCTATCATAACCAACTGCACTGAATTTTGCAGTATAATTATTAATGCCTGTTTTAACATTAATGTTAGCTAATTTTGCTACTCCTCCACTAATGTCCACTGTTTTGCTGGTACCATCAATATTGAAAGTGATTTTACCGTATTTGACCTGATTTCCATATTCATCAAATACTCTGGCCATTATATCTGCAGTGGTATCTTTAATGTTGCTGAGAGTTAACTTGATTGAAGTCTTAATTGGGTTTAAAACAGTGAATGCTTTAATACATGCTACTTGTGATGCATATGTATGATCAGGGTATTCCCATTCTAATTCATAAAAGTCAACCCACTTTTTCCCGTCATAGCTGATAAATGAAATTCCTTGCTTATACATTTCAACATTCAGGGATACACTTTCAGAAATTGGAACTCCCGCATCGTTTTTGACAGTTATTTTAAATACGACTTCAAAAGCATCTCCTTTTTTAAGAGGAATTAAATTGTTTAAATCAATTGTTTTGTAGCCCGGATTTGCAGTTCCGGATTGCTTAAGTTTTAAAGCATTGTTTACATAAACAGACAAATCCCAATTAGTGTCTTTTTCAAAGTATGTTGATACTGCAGCCAAATATTCATTATCAGTTGCGGTAAATTTATTTTTATACCAAACAACACTTGATGTATTAAAAAAGTAATCTGTCCTGCCTGGAATGTCATATTGATAATTCTTATCGTACTTTACAGTATTGTTTAAGATTAATGCATAAGATACATATTTTCCAGGCTGTGCAAATTTAGTATCATAATAAGAAACATAATAAAAACCATTATCCCCTGAAGTACCCCAACTGTTTTTAATTATCCATGCACCATTGCCTGCTGGAGCAGTTTTGAAATTAGATGCCTCATAATTATCATCCCAACCTACAATAGCTACTGCATGATTTGCACTGGAGCTTCCTGTGTAATAATAGTTTTTAATGTTATTGATATAGGAAGATGACCAATAAACGCTTGTTGAAACTGCACCATATTCCATTATGGCTTTTTTAATAGCATCATTATCTGTATAATTATCTCTTGTTAAGAATGCAATATCCTGAATATGCATTAAAGCATTTAACAGAGGAGATAAAACTGAACTTCCACTATATTCATCTTCACTTTCATTAACTGGGCCCAGCCAACCTGTAAGATAACCTATTGCCATCTTATCATATCCTCCAACATTAGTTTCCATTGACCAGCCATAATCAGAATACAATGATGCTATATTTTTCATATTTTCTTCAGATAAATCATAAGATACATTTACAGCTTTTAAAATTGAGGATTCCAAAGCGGCCATTGCAGAAAAGGACCAGCAATTTCCTCCTTTCCCCTGGTTTCTTGCAGGAGTTACATAACCATAATCCCTTAAATCATACATTTCAGGCAGGGTGCCTAGATAATCTGAGTTATAATGCAATAAAATATAATCATTGTCTCCAACATTCAAATTAGGATTAATATTTTGATAAACATCCCTGTAAGATTCAGCATTGTTATTTTTAAAGGTATTGTTTAACTGCTTATCAGTAATATCATAGTAAGATTCACTTAAAACAGAGTAAACAGCACCGCCAGTTGATGAAGCGTAATTATTTACAAAATTATTAGAATTTATTCTAAAATCACCAACGTTATCTGCATATAATGCTCCACCATTTAATGCAGAATTATTTTCGAATTTGGAGTTTGATAATTCAAAAGAGGTGTACATCTTAAAGATAGCTCCACCATAATATTTTGCTCTGTTATGTTTGGCTATAACATTATTCAGGTTTAAATCAGAGGACAGTGAAGTTAATGCGCCTCCAAAACTAGCAGAACAATTAATGAATTCAACCGTTTTGGCCATTATCTCAGAATGTAGTGAATAAATTGCTCCTCCAGCATCGTTTAAAGCCCTATTATTTATAAATTTGGTATTTGAAATGGATACGGATACATTATCGCAGTAAATGGCTCCACCGGAATCTTCCGCATAATTGTCAGTGAATAATGAATTTTTAATATTCAGATTACCCTCATTCAAATAAACCGCTCCACCCAATTTAGCGGAATTTTGAGAAAATGTACAATTATCCAAGGTAACTGTAGAAGGACCGCTCTGTGAATAGATAACACTATTGGAACCGGATGAACCGGAAAAAATTGTATTTATAGCATTTAAATTAGCATTTGAATTAACATTTACACGTAAATCTACAAATGACACATCTTTTAAGGTTATTAATCCGTTAGAAGTGAACCCGACTGCATCATAATATTTAACAATAGTTTTTGTAGGATTTTCACCAATAATACTTAAATTAGAATAACTCTTACTTCCTTTAAGGGTATATTCACCATCAGCTAAATGAACAATAGAATTATCAGGAATTCTTTTAGTATCCAATTCCTTATACGGATTATACATTGACCCTGTTCCAGTGTCACTTTCAATGTTAGCATCGAAATAATAGTCTGCGCCAATTATAGTATCATTTTGAACTCCAATAGCTGTATCATTATCCATTGCAAATGTTGGAGCCATCGCAATGATTAAACAGAATATTGAAAATATCATTACAAGTTTAATTTTTTTCAAACTGCTGCCTCCGTTTTAACAAATTAAACACTAAAATTTGCTAAAATGTATAGATTATCCTTATTTATAATTCTTATATTATAAATATTCTATGTTTTGTAGAGGAAAAAAAGTAAAAAAAAGGGTTTAATTAATGAAATTAACCTGCTCTTCATTAATTAAATCAAAATTGATTAAAATATCTGAATTCAAATCTTCATTATTTAAGTTGACAGCTGTAATCTGTGAATTGTTATAAGTTCTGTAGTATAGGATTCCCTTTTCTGTACTATAACAGGAAGTGTAGATTGTGTATTCGAATAAATTAGGGTCATCAATAAATGTACAGCCGTTTTGCTGCTCAACAGATCCCAAAATATGGAAAAACTGACTGACGCTGCTTGCTTCATCGCTACCGGAATATGAATTTGCACGTGTGAAAGCTACTTTTGCAAATCTTGAAGATGATGACAAATCTCCAGGTAGGCCAATGCCTCCCATACCTCTTGAATATTCATCCAAATCAATGCCGTTAGCAAATGTGTTTTCAGGATTTTTATTGGATAAATTTCTGTAATTATTTAAAGTGAACAACTGTTTATCAAATGGAGGATTGTTTGTAAGCACACCTACAGGATTGTCATACACTTTTAAACCATCCTCCAGTGGCTCAACTACAATTGCTTCACCACTGTTATCTGACAGCATCCAGTGAAGAGGGGATAAAGGCAGTTCATCTGCAAAGTTAATGTTAACCAGATTAATTTCACCCAGCAATTTACGAGCTTCAGACACTGAAGATGCACTTCCAAGTATATATGGAATAAATTCAAATGGAGTGATATTGATCATGCCTTCCTCATATTCCTTATAGACTGCATTTCCTTCAAAGTTAAGTCCTGCCATAGCCAATCCTTTTTCATTGCATGCATCATAATACAACGGATATCCGTCAATGCCTGCAGCTATTCCAATAATGGCATAATGATTTTTGACATCTTCAATCTTTCTGTATTTAAACTCATAATTTCTTGGTGTTATTGTAACCCTTTCATGATAAGAAATCTCATAGTCAAAGTTACGTCCAAAATAATGATTTTCAGTCATATAATTACTTGCAGTACACATCTTATCACCTTAAAAAATTGTTTGTTAAACTCAGCGCCTACTCTACTTTCAAGGATAAATAAATCTTTTCAGTGCCTTTTGGATAGAAATGGCAGTGAGTTACCTTGTAACTAACATCAGTAAACAAATGTTATTTTCAATCTTGATACTTACTATTATGTTAGTAAATTGGCATTAATATAGATTTACGTAATGTGGGAAACGGTTGAATTTTAAAAATAAAATTTAAAAAAAAGAAAAAATAGAAAAGAAGATTTAGATATAACTAGTATCTTGTTTTCTAAAGTGTGCTTGTGGGTGATCGCATAACGGACATACTTCAGGAGCATCGGTTCCGTAATGGATGTATCCGCAGTTGTTACATTTCCATGCGATTTCTTCATCTTTTTTGAACACTTTACCAGCATTAATCTTGTCAGTTAATGCATTGTATCTGTCTTCATGTGCTTTTTCAGTTGCACCTGCTGCATCAAATAAGTCTGCAATGTCATCCAAGCCTTCTTCACGTGCAGTTTCTGCGAATTCTTTGTACATTGAAGTCCATTCTTCATGTTCTCCAGCAGCTGCATCTGCAAGATTGGTTAAAGTGTCAGGTACTTTTCCACCGTTTAATAATTTAAACCAGATTTTTGCATGTTCTTTTTCATTGTCAGATGATTCTTGGAAAATATCCTTGATTTCCACATAACCATCTTTTTTAGCTTGAGAAGCGTAAAATTCATATTTTACACGTGCTTGTGATTCACCAGCAAGTGCTGCTTTTAAATTTTCTTCTGTTTTTGTTCCTTTTAAGTCTGCCATAATATCAAACCTCAAATTAATATATTTTAAAAGAATATTTAAATATTTGGTGATTAGTTAGTAACTAAAAAAAAATAAAAAAGGAAGAGAGCTTATTTAAAGTTAGTAGCTCTTTCTTCGAAATGTGCTTTAGGAAGTCCGCAAACAGGACATTTTTCAGGTGCGTTAGGACCTGAGAAAACAAATCCGCAGTTTTCACATTTCCATTCAATGTCAGCTTCTTTGTTGAATACAGCATCGTTTTCAACATTTGCGAGTAAAGTTCTGTATCTTTCTTCATGTTCTTTTTCGATTGCACCTACTTTTTCAAATAAGAATGCAATGGTTGGGAAACCTTCTTCTTTAGCGGTTTCTGCGAATTCTTTGTACATTGAAGTCCATTCTTCGTTTTCACCGTCTGCTGCAGCGTTGAGATTAGCTATTGTGTCTGGAATTTCATCATCGTGTAAAATTTTGAACCAGATTTTAGCGTGTTCTCTTTCGTTTTTGGAAGTTTCCATGAAAATATCGTGGATTTGAACGTAACCTTCTTCTTTTGCTTTTGCAGCAAAGTATTGGTATTTAGTATGTGCTTGGGACTCACCAGCAAAAGCTGCTTGTAAGTTTGCTTCAGTTTTTGTACCTTTTAAATCTGCCATTTTATACATCTCCATTATAAATAATTGAAGTATTTATTCTATATAGAATACTAATATTATGTTTATTATCATTTAAAAATTTATTGAAAATTTTCAATGCTGTCAAGATAAAATTTCAGATTTTTTTAAATGAGGTCTTGAATGTTTGATTTGCATTGACTGAATAGCCAGCATAACAAATGAAAATAATACTGCAATCATGGATGAATGGTAACTATAACTGATCCTTGTCCAGATATTTCACCTAAACTATCATGAAAAGATTTTTAGAAAATGAGTCAGCAATCAGTTTGGAAAAATATTGCAAACACAAATTAAAAAAAAAAATCAAACAAAACTTATAGTTAATAAAAAAAAGAAAAAAAGAAAAAGTTAAAATTAAGCTATATCGGAATATAACAATCCTGTCGCTCTTGAAGCGAAGAATGTTAAATATGGAGTCACTACAATAGAAATAATACTGATTCCAGGTATGTAATAATTGAGTCCGGATATAACTGAATTAATAATTGCAATTATTATGAATATCAAAAATACAACTGCAATAACTTTTCCCCAACCGATTCTTCCAATGTCTTTAAATGCTTCAGGAATGTTTAAAGCATCACCAAGACTATCTGTGTTTGCAAGTCTTGATTCCGCCATTGTTTCAATGAATAAGAAAATAAGGAACAAAATTGCGGCAACAATTCCTGTAATAGCAATAGCAGTCCAAAGACTCATCATTGTAGACTGAGGAACAATATTGCTGGCAACTGCAGTAGTATTGGCCGAAGCATTTACAGATGAGGTTGCAATTTTGGAAAAGACATCAGCAGATAAACCGAACAGATTTGTGATACCTCCAACAATTAAAACAATAATTGCAGGGATAATAAAGTAAACAATATTTACAACCAGATATTTGACACCTGTAATCAGGTTTTCCTTCCATTGGAATTCAGGGAGGTTCTCGTCATGATTAATTCCAGATTTTACAATGGATATCAGATATCCACTAAGTATGAATGCTACAACTATAGCGCCAATGAATAAAATAATGCCTATAACTGCATAAATGGCACTTTGTGTTAATCCCATTCCTAATAATAAAATTCCTAAAAAAACTAGTATTGTACTGACAAATGTAAATGCAATATATATTGCCAGTTTAGCCAAGTCATTTGAAGGATATACAAAAGATTCTTTAATAATATCTATAATTTCCATGTTTTTCACCTTATAAACTCTCTAAATATATCAACATAAATATTTATTAGTTAATAATATTTAAAACTTATCGAAAAATAGTTCAAATTATAATCTAAATATGAATAAATTTAAAAGAAAAAAAGAAAAAAAGCGATGAATAAAATTATTCATCTACACCAAAGGATTTTTTAAGTAATTCAGCGTTTACAAATCCTTCTTTATACATTTTACCAGTTGTTAAGTCGTTGATGACAACTTCTGCAGGAGCGAACATTCCTTTATCAATTTGGTAGAAGTCGAAACCTGCATCTTTGAATACGTCAAAGAACGGTTTACCATATCCATCAGCAGCTGAAGATGGTAATTGAGCTGCTACATCAGCAATGTCATCTCCTTCTTCAGATTCAACATAGTAATAAGTTCTTCCACCGAACAATACAGCATCGTTGGTTTTACCCATAGCTTTAAGTCCATCTGGATCAACAGGTGCAATTGGTGCGATACCTGCTGCGTGTTTTACTTTAGTTACGTCGAATTTGATGAATTCTAACATTTTGTATGTTCCGTTTTCAACAACTCTTCCAGCAATTTGAATAGATCCGACTAAGGAAGAAGTAGGAGCTACAAGCAAGTAGACATTTTTAACATCAACATTACATTCTTCAGCAATGTATTCTGCCACATCTTCACCAGGCAATACATCAGCTTCCAAAGTTAAAATTGCTAAATCTGCGTCTTTGTCTTCATATCCAATTTCTTCATAGGTTTCTGCAGGTTTTAATGCGATAGCTCTAGCAGGACCAGAACCTAAAGCAAAGAAGTCGCCTACAGATACTGACCAACCTGCTTTTTGGGAACCTAAGGTTGAAATGGAAGGTGAGTCAGTTTTGATTTTTACTGAAGGGAGTGCGAATTTTTCAGACAAATCTCCAGGAATTGAAATTCCAACATCTGCAAGTCCACCAAGACAAACTTTAGTATAAAGTTCTCCTGCCTTGAAACTTCCATCTACATTAACACCACAGTCAATAACAGTGGCGCCATTGCCTAAAGTTTCTACAGCGATGTTTAATTCATCTGCTTTTTCAATCATTACATCTACGGTTTTTTTAGCTTCTACGTTTACACTTACCATAGTTTAACCTCTATAAAATTAACTTATAACTTTTAAGTTATTGAGTAAAAATTTATATTTATTCTTATTTATATTTGCCTAAATGAATTGGAAAAACTATACTAAAATAATTAATAATTTTAAAAAAAAAGAACATCTTGGAGTTTAAAAACACATTTAATTTAGCAATTATTTTCCAACATCCTTTCAAATTTTTTTAGGACATTCTCATCGGTAATCTTTAAAAGTGCCTTTTTTCGAATCTCCTGGCTGAAACTTTCATCATTAACAATAGCTTTCAGCTTTTCCTGATTGGATTCGTTTCCAATTTCATCCAATCGAATATGAAACAGTATCTTTTCAAGCTTGCCTTCAGCTTCGCTTCTGACAAGATAGTTGAAATCGTTTTGTGAAATATCCTTTAATGTAGGGATATCATTAATTTCATTAATCTCTGCTATACGACTCTTCCATGTTTTTAAATCATCTAATCTTTTCTGAGCTAGGGAAGCTACCTCATTATCATTGCAATCAACCAACAGTTTTAAAACAAAATCATTGTCCATTCGTTTTATGTCTTCAAAAAGAGAATTCAATCTGGTTTTTGCATCAATACGGTTTACATCATCTCCAGATGATATTTCATATAATATCTCCTCATCATTAAGTTTTGATGTTGCAAGTTTTCTTATATCCTCATCACTATCATTTAAAGCCATATCTTTTAAAGCAAATTCAAATGGGATATCTGCAAGGGAATTTCTGAAAACTGAACCCATAAAATTGTCCACCAATCTCTTTGCCTCTATTTGATTGAGTGCAGCTATTCTTATGTTCTTTTCTCTGCGTTTATCGGCAACTTCAATCAGGTCATTTCTAATGTTCATCGCTTTAACGGCAACCATACATATATCTTCACAAACCTCGCTCAATGCGATATCCAATAAAAGTTTATCCTGATGTTTGGATTTTGAGATTTTTTTAACGGCTTCAAATCTTATTCCTGAGTCCGGATGATAAGCCAATTTTTCAAGCAATTCCATATTGTTAAGTCTTGAAATAGCTTTAACAATAACTTCATTATAATCCAAATGGTTTTCGACATAACCGCTTAATAATTTTTGGTTTCTGATTTTAGAAACAATTTCCAAAAGCACTTTAGGATCTGTTTCATTTAAGATTAACTCATCCATAATCTTTTGATTTTTGAAGTTAATGTTTTTGATTGCATCTGCACGAATTTCAGCACGGCCATCATTTAAAACAACATTTTCCAAAATGTCAGAATCACTTATGAAATTTACGGCAACTCGTCTTTTATACTCGTCCGTTTCAGTTTTAAAAACATTCAAAAAGTAATCATTTAAAGAAAAGTCAAAATTTCGTGAAATTTCAGCCAAACGGTGCTGCAGCGGTTTTTTATAAATAATCTTAAGTAATGACTGTTTATCAGGAATTTTATAAATCGCCACAATCCTATTGAATTCATCACTGTCCAATCTTAAAATTTCATAAATAACGTCCAAATCTTTTAAATTTGGATTTAAAATAGCTTCACGGCGGATATATTCATTGGAATCATTTAAGGCAAAATCAGTTAATATTTTTTCATCAGCAATCTTTTTAATCGCTTGTCTTTTTAGCGTTTCATCACTGCTCGACTTTGAAACCTTAATCAGAACATCCTGATTTGTCATATTTGGATTTTCACATACAGTTTTTAATATGTATGAATCAGGATCGTTTAACAGCATCTCCTCCAAAAGAAGTAATAGTTCATTTTTTGAAAGTATTGATTCATCACAAATGCGGTTGATTGTTGCTAGGCGAAGAAGGGAATCCGGATGATTTAAGCAAATGTCTGATAGAAATTCTTTATCGTTAATGTGCTCCATGGCTTTAATGGCCACAGCAGAAGTCAGTTCATTATTTACAATATCTTTTAAGACACTTTCGTCATCAATATGTTCTGCTGCTGCTAATCGAACATGCCAATTTAAGTCATTTTTAGCTATATCAACAATTTTTTCCTGATTATAGGATCGTTTAATTAGTTCTATTCTGACATTGGCTGAATTAGTCATTATTCATCCTTTTTAATGTGCAATTCGGATAATCTTTCTAAAGCCGCTTTTTTAACTTCTTCATCTGAGTCTTTCTGAACGATTCTAAGCAGCACATTATCATTGTTTATTTTTCCGATTGCAGCTATCCTTACATGACTTTCAGGATGATTGATAGCCAAATTAACTAATTCATCTTCATCGAATCTTGTTTCGACTTTAATTTTTGCTTTGTCTTTTTCTTTTTTAAAATACCAGTTTGAGTTTTCCAAGGTTAAAATATCAAAAACTGCTTCACCTGAATCATATTCATAGTCTTCAGGTCTTGTCATGTGAATTTTATTTTCCAAACAGTCAGCTACTATTTCCTGACCGGATTCTGCATTTTTAATAGTCATTTTTACTAAATCAGCACGCCTTATATCGAAATCCATTTTTTTCACCTATGTTATAATATATTATTTGTTTAAATTAAAAAAATTTACTGAAAGTTTTTCCATTAAGGAAAAATTTAAGGTTAATCTCCATTCAACCACCTGGAGTAGTCATCATAATCAGGCAATATTATATCAAAAAACCTTTTGTTATAATCTTTTAAATCTTTAGAATTGTCCTTTTTTGGAAATTCATATATCATTATTTCTAAATTGGGTTCCATCCATTTTTTTATATTGTCAATAACGGCGGAATCTAAATTTTCAGAGTTACTGTTTTTGTAATAGGAAATTAAAGTATTAATGTCTCCTATAATATCATCATCCAAGCCGGTTACCTGATTTAATAGCTCGAAAATATTAATTGAAGGATTTTTACCTTCATTAATCACCATCCATGTAAGGACACATCTGCAATTATACATGAACATTTTAACAACCCTTTTTGTCAACTCCAGATTATCCCTTCCCAATTTTTTCCAGTTGCTTTTAGCTATGTTGGTGTAGTGATATTTTAATGTTGCCCTGTCAAAATCGGGCAAATCCTTAAAGGCATTGAACTGCCAGTCAATGTATTTTATAGGACTTATAATCCATTCTCTTAAATTAGGATTGTTTGTATAGTGCAGATTAAGTGCCTTTTTAATGTCCCATCCGACAAAATCCAATTTTTCGCCCATATATTCAATGACATCTGGGGTATCTGACAATGCCAGATAATCCCTTACATCATTTCTTTTATAGATGAATCTGACGTCCCAGTCGCTTTCAGCATTATCAAAGCCCCATGCTCTTGAACCTGACTCACAAGCATATAATATAGTAATGTTATTCTCGTTTTCTATTTCACCCAATCTTTTAATAATTTCATCAAACACTTAAATCACATCAAAAAAGCTAATTCTGTGGATGTAAGGACCTTCGCGAACTGTATTTTCCAAAAATATCGAACCGTCAAAGTCAAATGATACATTATGGCCAAGTGCAATAATACCTTCGAATTCTGTGGAATTACCTTTAAAGCAGCTGCATTTAAATTTTAAATTGCCTAAAAAATCACATAATACTGCTCCAGCCTGTTTTGAGGAGTTGTTATTGAAAATGCAGTTTATGAAATCCAAATCACCGCAATTATTGAAAATGACTCCTGCAGGACCATCTGAATGATTCCCGTCAAAAATGCATTCAAAAAAGCTCATTGTACCTCTATAATTGTAAACTGCTCCACCTGAAAATGATACATGATTATTTAAAAATTCGCAGAATTCAAATTTGCAGTTACCTTCATTGTAAATTGCTCCTCCTCCATCATATGAATAGTCACTGCCTGATGCTTCTGGGAAATATGCATTTTTAAATGAGATATCCCTGAAGGTTACTGTCACATCATTGTTCAATATAATGAAAATACGAGCCAAACCTTTTGCATCAATGCTATGTCCTTTACCGTCAATGACCAAATCATTTTCTAAAACTATACATGATTCGTCCATTTGAGGGTAATTTTGCCCTACAAATTTAATTCCTTGCCTTAATTTTTCATCTTCAGGGCTGAATACCACATCTCCATCCAAAAAAACCTCGTTGTTTTTGGAGAGGAAATCCTTAAGTTCACTAAAAGAAACTGCATGAATTGTATTTTTATCATTCATATGGTGTTTTCTGAATTCAAAAATTTCATCAACACCCTCATTGCAGGCTTCAATGCTGTTCACAGCTCTGTCAACGAAGTCATTTACACTATCGATAAATTCTGGAGATTTATCATTAGCTTTTCCAGATTCCAAATGATTATCCGAAAATCCATCAGACTCATCATTAAACTTTTGAAAACTGTCCACAACATTATAATTATTTTCAATTACATGATGAGGCTCAAAACTGCATTCCACTGTTTTAACATCACCTAAATTGAAGATTAAGTTTTTGTTTTCGTTTTCAAAGCTGCATTCCCTTAAAATCAATGTATCCCAGTTATAAATATCCAAGCAGTTTTTAGAGGAGTTATGTTTAAAATTACAGTTTGTAGCCTTAATAAAGCCGTGATTGTAAATTGCACCGCCTTCTTTTGCAGCATTATGTTCAAATGTGCAGTAGCCGAGTGTTAAAAACTTTGAAAAATTGCATATTGCACCGCCGCCGTCTTCATGCATACCATTTTTAAAAACAATATTGGTAATTATGACTTGTAGACGTGCACGGATATTGAATATACGTGCTTTATTGCGGGCATCAATTGTATGGCCGTTACCATCAATTATCAAACCATCTAAATCAATTTCAATTCCGTTTTTATAGATTAGCTCTTCACCCTCATCCAGGACAACATCGCATGTCAATGTAATTCTTTTTATTTTTGAGTGAATCAATCTATCAAGTTCTTTAAAATTCATTTAAATGCCTCTCGATTTTAAATTTATATAAAAAATATTATAAAATTTTTGAAAAAAAATAAATTGAAGACAATCTATCCAAGGATAGACCGTCTACTTATTCCAAGTTAAGATAGATTTCTTTAAGTTCATCGATAGATTTTTCAGACAGTTCTTGATTTTCCTTATCTTCGATGATTGCTAAAATCTTATCTTTTTGAGCTTTGTTGGCTAATGCTCTTTCAGCTCTTGCAATTTCTGCTTTTTTCATGTCAAAAATTGCTTTTACGACTTCAATTTTAACTTCAACTTCCCTTACATTTGGATTTTCATCATTTTCAAGTAAGGAGTCACCTTGAAGGTCACTTTCTTCTTTTTTAAGGTTTTTATAGATTGCATCCAAATCGGCTAAAGTTAAATCGAAGAGATCTTCTGTGCTGATTAAGCCTTTAAATTCAAATCTGAATTTATTTTTTAAGCATTCAACCCAAATATTTATCATGTTATACCTCCTGATTTTATTCATCGAACAATCCTCCTAAATCACTACATTAATCATTCTTTCAATGTTTTCTGTTTTAACTTTTAAAGTAACTTTTTTTCTTTGAGTTAAGGAAAATCCAACTCCACTTAATTGATTTGGAGATTCTTCAACTTTTGCAACAGAAGCAAGTGCTTCCATAACTCTTTTATGATCCATCAATTCTTCAATTAAGAATTCGTTGAACCATGGATTTACCCTATCTTCATTTACACAGTCTTTTAACATGAAAAAGACATGTTTGTTTCCAACTGCATTGTCACCCCAGTAGTTTGGACTGTAACAGATTAAGGAAACCGGAATGAATGTGTTGTATGCAAGGTTCCATTCCTTAATGTTGGAAGACTGATTGTCAATATGGCTTTTCA
This sequence comes from Methanobrevibacter sp., assembly GCF_045116495.1. Lineage (GTDB taxonomy): Archaea > Methanobacteriota > Methanobacteria > Methanobacteriales > Methanobacteriaceae > Methanocatella. The sequence goes on from NZ_JBGULU010000102.1 coordinate 25,756, forward strand.
TTGTGAAATTTCCATTTTCATCTAAAGTTACTGTTGCAACATCGACGTAATCATTTTGTCTTACTTGGAAAGGATATTCAAAGTTGTAAATTCTTCCATCAAATTCAATTTCAGCCTTAAATCCTCTATCACCACCACGGTATGTGTATTGGTGTACACGGAATTTGTAATCACCAGGAATCATGCGGTTTTTGTCTTTGTATCTGATGTTTTCAACGGCAGGTTTTCCATTTTCAGGATTGATGATATCGACATCAAGCCAGCCGTCTGTTTTTTTGCTTCTCATTTGAGAGAAATAAATTTCAAAACCGCTTGGTTCTGTACAGTGTGCATCCAAATCGTTTTTATCCCATTCGTAATCGTTCCATTGAATGGAGAATCTTAAATCAACATCAACGTCTCCACCCATTGCTTTTACCCTTTGTTTCATAAGACTGTCAGCAATGTTGTTTTTATATGCCCAGCTGAACAGGTTATCCCATTTGAACATACTTGGAGCGTCTTTATTGATAGGTGCGATTAAGGACATGAAATTATTTCCTAAATCGTAATCTAAGTATAATTCAACTTCCTGAGCTTTTGGCAGAATATTTTCAATGAAATCAGCGATTGGAACATCCTGAACCTTATCGAAGTTTTTAACTTTGTTAGTTGTAAATGATCTTAATCTGTCAAATAAGCTTTCACTTTCCTTAAGTTGAGGTGTTACATCACGGTTTGCAAACAATACATCTTTTACGCTTAAATCTTCCATCACTGCAAATCTGCGTGGAATGGAATCTGTGAAACCTAATTCATCAATTTTTTCCTCTGCTCTTTTAAGCATGGATTCTGTGAAAATTGCTTTTGGCCTTTTATAGTTTGTTGGAGCTACAATTGTTTCATAATTGGAAACTGCTTCATCCAATGGTACTCCAAAACTGATTTCAACTAATAGTGTACCAATACTTTTGTTTTTAAGTCTAGATACAAGTGGACCAAGTTCCATACTTTGGATCCAATAGAATCTGTTCAGGTCTTTTTCATCTACACTTTCAACTTCAACCAAATGATTTCTGAATTTTTCAAGGATATCTTTCCATTCATTTCCTCTGTATAGACTGTTGGTAGAGATAAGTTCCAGTACTGTATCAACAGATTCAAGAGAAATTTCATTTGTTGTAGATTCCAATACTTCCCTAGTTGTTCTTGCATCAGCAACATCACTTCTGTAACCGATGTGTTTTCTTGGAACGTCAATGTAAAAATGGTTGTATCTGATTACACTGCCATCTGCTAATTGTTCACGGTCAAAATTATGACCTACAGTTTTCATTTCTACTTTAAATACATCTACAATTTCATGTTCTTTAATAAATTCACTTAATGCTTCAAAAACACCTTCATAATCTTTGTGAGGCACACAGTCAAACAATGTAGTCAGTTCATATGTATCTTCATCAACTGCAACCACATTTGCTGCATGTCTGAAAAAGCTATGACATGTACTGCAGTCATGAACTTTTCTTTCACGGTAGATTGGGTTGATTTCTTCTGGAAGGGAATCCATGTAAAGATTCCACAGATCTTCTCCGTCACAATCTACTCTAAATAACATTTTGTTTGCCATATTTTCTTCAAAATGTCTGTATAAACTATCTCTTGTAATTTCAAAACTGATATTATCACCACCTGTTTATTTTAGTAAATAGTTTACACTCATATCTTTAAATTAAAACATATATAAGCAGAATAAAGCTTTTACTTTAATTAACTTATTTGAATCAAATTTTAAACTTCAGAGTATGAAATACGAAAATGGATTGCGATACAAACTAATGATTTTGAAAAGATACGGATTTCACATTAAAAAATACCTGCTGAACAATTCCGTCAGGGATTTCTATGCCAAAAGATGTGAAAACGTGAAAACAAGAAATATTGAAATGTATGAAGAGATTTTCTCATTCATTGACGGTAAAAATATTGATATGGACCGTTTCTACTATATCTATTTTGAGATGGGCGAATGTCTAATGGAACTTAAAAGATATGGCGAAGCCTGCAGATATTTTGAAATAGCTATTGATAATGTAATAACAGAATCATACAAGAAAAACAAATCCAAATTTAAATCCAGCCATTACAACTTATTTTTAAAGGATTATTCCAAAGTAATTGAGTGTTTTTTAAAAGCCGGGGAATTTGATAAAGCTGATTATTACAACAACTTAAATATGTATTGTGAAAACAAGTATAATATTTCAAGTGAAGATATGGGCAATTTATACGCATCATTCGGTGCTAAAAATAAGGCAAAAAAATATTATGACAAAAAAATATATGAATTAGAGCATATGCCAATCATAAGGCATAGAGACTATGATCCATATGTAGACGGATATCTAAAAGAGGAATATGATGAGGAAGTCAGAAAACAGAAGGCTGAAATCAATAGAATTTATGAAAAAATAGATTCACTATAATTCATTCATTCTTCTTTCAGCAGCTCTTGAAACACGAAACTTATCGCATTCAGCTATTTCCTCCAGATAGGATTTGTTTTTGACTCTTTCAACAGCTTCAACACCTACGTCCTGATTATAATCACTTAAGGCTACTCTTTTAAGCATTTCCTCATTCTTCAATTTCATTACATATGCCATTCTGACATTGTCATTGCTGTTTTTAAGTTCATGACCAAACATGTCGGTTAATTTCCTTTTAACCTTTAAATATGCATCCGCTAAAAAAACAACTACAACTATGGCTATGAAAAACCATATTATTGAATAAACTACCATTTGTACTAATTGTTCAAGAATCATGTAATCGCCTTTATTTAACTTAAAAGTTTTTTCAACCTTACTTTTGCAGATTCACGTACAAATCTGTTTTCATCGCTTTCAATGACATCCAAAATAAATGCCTTATCTTCAATATGTTTTATTGCATTTACGCGAATCCATGAGTGAAGGTCTGTTTTTGCAATTTCCTTTAGCTTTGTCTCGTCATCAAGGTAGGTTACTGCTTCATTTCTTACATACCATGTTTTATCCTCTTTTGCAACTTCATACACGATGTCCTGGTTAATATTTACATTGCCGACAGCTGCAAGCCTTACATTCCAATTCGGATGGTTTTTAGCATAATCTGCCAAAACATCTTTGTCTTTAAGGTTTGGATTTCTGACTGCAGGCTTTAAAACTTCTTTATAAGTTTCTTTTTCAATTATGCTGATTAGAATCGCTTCATCACCAATTCCTTTTACGGCTTCCTGACGTACCCTGTAGTCTTCATCATTTTGTGCAATTTCAACTAAAACATTTTCATCTGTGATTTTAGAAACTGCCGCTTCACGAGATTGCCAGGTGAGACCGTATTTTGCAATTTCAATCAGTCTTTCTTCATCGAAAATCCTTAAGACTTCTTCGGCAGTCAATATTAGATTTGGATTGATTTTTTTAATCTTATCCCATGCAAGTTGCCTTACACCATTATTTGGATCACATCTTGCAATGTGGACAAGAACATTTTCATCATTAATCTTATTTACTGCTGATTTTCTAACTGAATGTGCAGGGTCTTTTAGTGCAATATTTTCTAAAGCTTTTTCATTGCCAATTCTATTGACTGCCACTTTTCTAACCAATGCACTGTCGTCAGTTTTAATGATATCCATCAAAACATCTTCATCAGTGACATTTTTCACCGCTGCACGCCTAACATATTTATCAGGACTTTTAACAGCGATTCGTGCAAGTTCATGTTGATTAGTTAGTTTTCTTACATCTTTAACATTAACATCCACTTGGCAACCTCCTATAATTTAATTATAAAAAAATGTTTATTAAAAAAAATATAAAAGTCAGATAAAGTAATTTATTTAATCCAGAGAATTTTTTTAGAATTATCCTTGGCTTTCTTTATTGATATTGGTGAAAATATAACTCAATATCAAAATAATAACAGTAATAACTCCATAAACAGTTAATTCGAAGTTATTTGCATTTAAAAGCATATGATATACTCCATTACCCCACATGAAAAACAGGAATACAGGCAATATGTACTTAAGTACAAATACCCATTTTTTTCCAACTTTAACATTGTCATTTTCATTCAAAATAGGAATTACGCCTTCAATATCATAGAACCATGTGAATATTATGCATTGGACTGCGATTAAAAAAAGAATGCAAAATTCTGTGATGAAACTATCAACCATGCCAACCAGATAACTGCTGATTCCTGTTGTGAACAGCAATGAAATTATGCAACCTACTATTGACCATACGGTTACTGTTTTTTTACGGGACCAGTTTAACTTATGGACTGAGGAGTTAATCATCGGTTCAAATACTGCAATGGCTGATGTTATTCCTGCGAATAATATTGCTACAAACAATAATGGAGCGAGTATATGGCCAATAGGACCCATAATATTGAAAATCATTGGAAAAACAACAAATACCAATCCTGTACCTTCACTAATAAGTTCAACCATTGGTGTTCCGGAAGTATAAGACATATATCCGAGAATGGAGAAAATTCCAAATGCGGTAAATACTTCAAATGCACAATTTGCAAAAACCACAATCAAAACATTATCGGTTAATTTTGATCCATCAGGCAAATAGCTGGCATATGTTAGGGAAATTGACTCTCCCATGCTTAATGAGAAAATAATTTGTGAAAAGGCCGCCAGCCAAATGTTTACATTAAAAAGCATTTGCCAATCAGGATTCAGTAATGCGTTTATTCCAATTCCTGCTCCAGGAAGTGTCAATGCATAAATAACAATGAACGCCATTATGACAAAAAGTAGAGGTATTAAAATTTTTGAAGCCTTACCTATTCCTTCATTCAAGTCCTTATGGGAAATGTACCAAATACAAATCCATACGATCACCATGGAAATAGCTGTCGGAATTATGAAATTTGTCATATTGGATAAATTTGAGCTTCCACCAACATTTCTTACAAAATAAAGCGCCGAATCAGTTCCCCAGCTGAAATTGAAACTGGAACCCAGATATACCAAATCCCATCCCACTATAACCAAATAATAGATTAAAACAAAATACATAATTAAAACTAATGCCCATGACATGTACTCCAGTTTAGGGTTAATGCCCTTTAAAATATTGGAAAATGAATCCTTATGTCTGAATCCGATACCGTATTCCAATATCAGAAACGGAATTCCCATAATCAGAATTGCAACCAAATAAGGTATAAAAAAAGTTCCCCCACCATGGGAATAGACCACATAGCTGTAACGCCAGATATTTCCCAAACCAACAGCTGCACCAATCATCGATAAAAGAAAAGCAATTCGTGAATTCCATTGACTTTGATTATTCATTAATCCTACACCAATTAGCTATTTCTTTTAAAAGAAATATAAATATATTGATTTGACTTCAATTCTAAAAAAAAAGTTTTTAGAATGAAAGTGGACTTCACTTTCATCCTATGTAGTGTTCAGCACTGAAAGGTTCAGGAGAAAGTCCTTTTCTTTGACGAATTTCTCTTACAATGTTATCCTGTAAGTTGCGAGGCAATGTATTGAATCCTTTCATTTCAGTTGAAAACAGAGCTCTGCCTGCAGTAGCGGATCTGATGTCACCTGCAAAGCCAAACATTTCAGCTATAGGAACTTCAAATTCCATTTCACTGACTTCACCAAAGATTTCCTGACCAGTCATGACACCACGTCTGTTTTGGATTTCTTGACTGCATGCACCAATGTATTCAATTGGAGCGGAAACGAAAACTTTTTGAATCGGTTCAAGTAAACATGGGTCAGCAAGCATAATTACTCCATTTATAGCACCTTTAATGGCAGGTAATACCTGTGCAGGACCTCTGTGAACCGCATCTTCGTGAAGTTTAGCATCCACTAATCTGAATTTTAAACCACTAACCTCTTCTGAAGCTAATGGTCCCTCATTAAGAGCATCTTCAAATCCTTCAAGCAATAGCTCTTTTACTTCATCCAAGTATTGGATACCTCGAGTCATGTTTAAGAACATGGATTTGTTGTATATTGTCCAAACACGTCTTGCCTCTTCTTTATCCATACCAAATTCTATGAATTTTTGAGCCATTTCCTTGGATTTAATTCTACCTTCTTTTAAAACCTTATTGTTTAATGCATTTAAAATACCTTCATCTAACGGTTCTACTTCAATATAGAATCTGTTGTGTTTGTTTGGAGATTTTCCTTCAACAGGACCTGCTGTGCCTAAAACGCTTTCTCTGTAAACAACAATAGGCTCTGAAGTGACTATATCTAATTTTTTGTCATTGATAATCCTGTTGGCCATTACCTCCAAGTGAAGTTCCCCCATACCTGAAATTAACTGTTCACCAGTTTTTTCGTTGATGTTAACTTTAATTGTTGGATCCTGTTTTCCAACGCTTCTTAAAACTTCAATTAATTTAGGCAAGTCCTTAGTGTTTTTTGCCTCAATTGCAATGGTAACCACAGGTTCTGAAATATGATCAATCGGTTCGAATTCAGGTATTCTGTTAGAATCCAAACATAATGTCTCACCGGCAGTTGCATCCTTAACACCTGTAATGTATGCAATGTTACCTGCAGGAACCTTTTCAGTATCTATAGTTTTGGAACCATTGAAGACACCAACTTGTTGAATACGGGCTTTGACTTTGGATCCTACAAGATAAACTTCATCTCCTTTTTTAAGTGCACCACCATATACCCTGCATGTTGAAACCAATCCTGCAAAATCATCTTCAGCAACGTTAGTAATCATAGCTGCAAGAGGACCATCTGCAGAAGCGTTTAACATTGTTTGACCTTCAGCTGATTCTATATCACCATTCCATATTTTTGGAACCCTGTAAACCTGTGCGACATCAGGAGAAGGCAAGTGTTCGATAACCATGTTAAGCAGAACATCATATAATGGTAAGCGTTCCACTAACTCATCGAGTTTACCCTGACGGGAATATTCAATGATGTCTCCAAACTTGATGCCTGTTTCTTTCATTGTCGGAACATTGATAGCCCAGTTTTGGTAAGCTGAGCCGAATGCAACACTACCGTCTTCAAAATCAAGTTGCCAGTCCTTATCTTCAGGAGCCATGTTTTTGATTAACTTATTAACATCCATGAAGATTTTAATGAACCTTTCCTGAAATTGCTCTTCTGAGAATTGTAACTCGTTAATTAACCTGTCAACCTTGTTAATGAAAAGCACAGGTTTTACATTTTCTTTTAAAGCTTGTCTTAAAACTGTTTCAGTCTGTGGTTTAATACCATCAACAGCACATACTACAACAACTGCACCATCAACAGCCCTCATGGCACGGGTAACATCTCCACCGAAGTCAACATGACCTGGAGTGTCGATTAAGTTAATTAAATATTCATCGCCTTGGTATTTTTGAACCATGGAAGCATTTGCAGCATCAATTGTAATTCCACGTTTTTGTTCATCTTCCTTAGTGTCCATTACTAATTGATCACCAGCTAAATCCTTTGAAATCAATCCTGCCCCGGCCATCAAGTTATCGGATAAAGTTGTTTTTCCGTGGTCAATGTGAGCACATATGCCGATATTTCTGATTTTTTGAGGTTCATACATTAATTCTTTAATTTTTTTAATCATTTTTTCTTGTCTTGACATACAGTAACTCCTTAAAATTGTTTAACGTATGAAAGCCGCAAGAAAAATATAAAAAAATTAAGTACAATATTGTTTTATCTAAAAAAAGCATTTTGTGCTAACCATAAAGCTTTCGCTAGAATCGACTTTCATACAATTGAAATCTGATTCTGTATCTTCGAGCCCCATGATTAACACCTCCTAAATAATTCTATTAATAAGTATATTTTCATTAGTATATAAATTATGTAAAGGATTTACTTTTATTAACTGCATATATTGAACATATTAATCTTTAAATATATTTCTACAGTTAAAAGGGATATCATGAAAAAAAAACTAAAAGGATAAATTGACTTTATCCAATGCTTTAATATATTTGTCTGCATAAGTCTGTTTAAGGGCATTTGAGTAATTACTCTCTGTTTCATAGATATAAGAAACTAAGCCCTTATTTGCAATAGGTACAGTAATATAAGCAGGACTAGAACCTAACTGCGGATCATATCTTTTAATGTGAGGTGTCAGTTTCAGCAGTCGTTTTAAATAAGTAGAAGATTTCTTATGGAGATTTTTACTTATTTTGACACTTTTAATATTCTTATTGGAAATCATATGGATGAATCGAGGATATTTATATCCACTAATCTTATAGCTTGTTTCATGGATATCTGTTGTTATTTTAGGTTTTTCATTAGCTATATCCTTTATTATGAATTTGTTTCCTAATATCTGGCCATTCATTCTGCTTTTTGAATAACTGTTCTGGTCTTTGGTCACATGAATATAATACAGCACATACTTTCTTTTTAATTTATTGCTGTTCTTAATCAGGCTTTTATATATTGACTTGTGCATTACGCTTTCTTGAACATGAACTCCAACAATCAAGGCAATGGTTTTTGTTGAAGACATATTGCCGAAGTAGAGCTTTTCAACATATCCTTTAGAAGTTTTACCTAAAATTCTTTTATATGTATGAACTTTTGATTTGCTTCCATCTTTTGAAACGGCAAAAAACTTTAAAACTTTATTCGATGCTAAATTTATAGGATTTGTATATTTTTTGCTGTGAACAGTTGGTTTTTCACCATTTGTGGAATAATAGATTGTTCCTTTCTTATCTGATTTAAGTTTTATAACTAATTTCTTGTCAGATTTAACAATCATCTTATTAATCCATACCTTAGGTGCTTTTTTAATGACTGTACTTGAATTTTTGGATTTCTCAGAAGTATTCTGATTATTGACTGAAGCATTATCATTTATATTTGAAGAATCATTAACATTTTGATTAGTGTCCTCCTCAAAAGAAATTGGAGGCTGTAAACCGGATTCATTTGTAATGCTGTTATTTAAATTGTCAGTTAAATCACTATTTTCAGCGCTAACTGCAGAAATTAAACAAAATAAAGAAAAAATTATTAAAACTAATACGAAATTTTTTTTAACCAAAATTTAACCCCTTATCAATATTATAATAATTGGTTTATTGCATCTTGTATAAATATTATATGCATGTTTCCAATGACTTAAGAATAATATCCTTTTAACCTTGTTTTATACCAAATAACTTCAATTATTTCAGGCAATGCCAATATAATCAATCCAATACTAAAAAAAATAATTTTGAAGCTAGTAGAAACTAGCTCCAATTTCAGTTGTAGCACTGTTTAATTCTTTTGTTTTAACAGTGATTTGAACAACATCTTCCATTGCAACAGCCTGTTTTAACTCACCAATCAATGTTTCTATTCTATCAATGTCTGATGGAGCGATTTCATCTCTAAATTCAGGATCGAAAATGAATTTTTCTGCAGCATAGATAGCGGAATCAGCCTCATTTCTAAGTTGAGCCAATCTGTATTTTCTCTCATCCTCCTCTGCATATTCATTAGCTTCTTCAATAGCCCTTTCGATTTCTGAATCAGACATTTTCATTGTTGCGTTAATGATAATTGACTGATTTACTCCTGTTGATTGTTCTTTTGCAGTTACATTCAGAATACCATCCGCATCAATTTCATAGGTAATTTCAATTTGCGGAACTCCTCTTGGAGCTGGTGGAATTCCATTTAACAGGAATGAACCCAATTGGGCATTGTCGTCAGCCATTTTACGTTCACCCTGAACAACACTTACATTAACACCAGTCTGGTTGTCATGAACTGTTGAATAGATTTCGCTCCTTTTAACAGGAATAGCTGTGTTTCTTGGAATAATTACAGATGTTGAGCCGTCAGCTACTTCAGTACCCAAAGACAACGGAGTTACATCAACCAGGATTAAATCGCCGATTACACCATCGATAACACCTGCCTGGATAGCTGCACCCTGTGCAACACATTCCATTGGATCAATTCCCCTTTCAACTTCTTTGTCAAGGTATAATTCAACGTATTCCTGAACCATTGGCATTCTTGTAGGGCCTCCAACAAGGATAACCTTATCAATGTCTTCTGATGTCATTACTGCATCATCCAATGCTCTTTGAATAGTTTCACCGCATCTTTTAACAATTTCCTCTACAAGAGATTCAAGTTTGGAACGGTTAATTGTTGTAATGAGATTCAATGGCTGGCCATCTTCATCCATTGCAATGAACGGCAAGTTGATTTCAGTTTCAACAGTATTGGACAATTCGATTTTTGCTCTTTCAGCAGCTTCTTCCAATCTCATGTCTGCCTGAGAATCATCCAAAAGGTTTATGCCATGTTCGCTTTCAAATTCATCAGCCAAGTATTTCTTTAAGGCGAAATCCATATCTTTTCCACCGAGTTGAGTGTTACCGCTTGTTGAATGAACTTCAAAGATTTCATCACCGAATTCCATGATTGTTACATCCAATGTTCCACCACCCATATCGAATACCAGAATGTTGATGTGTTCATCGGAAGTTTTGTTTAAACCGTATGCAAGGCTAGCTGCTGTCGGTTCGTTTAAAAGTCTTAAAACATCAAGCCCTGCGATTTTGCCTGCATCTTTTGTAGCAGTTCTCTGATTGTCGTCAAAGTATGCAGGTACTGTGATAACTGCCTTTGTAATTTTTTCACCTAAAAACGCTTCTGTATCCCTTTTGATTTTTTGCAGGATAAAAGCTGAGATTTGCTGTGGAGTGTACTCTTTACCTTGAATTTCAACAGTGTAATCTGATCCCATTTTTCTTTTAATTGCTTTAATTGTATTTTCAGGATTTGTAATAGCTTGTTTTTTTGCCGGTTCACCTACAAGCAAATCACCATCTTCTGTAAATGCAACATAACTTGGAAATGCCTTTCCATAAACTGTTGCTCCCTCTGCACTCGGAACGATTGTAGGTTTTCCGTCAATGAATACGCATGCTGCAGAGTTACTTGTTCCCAAGTCGATACCGATTATTCTTTCATTTTCACTCATTAAATCAACTCCATCATTTTTTCAATTTCCTCATATAAAGACCATTTAACAAATATTGTATATCTTCATTTTTTCCGCTGAATTCCAAATATTTATTAAAACACTGAATTGCTTCATCTATAAAGTTCAAATAGTAAAAACTTAAATCATAAGCTATACATGCTTTATTTAATAAATAAACCTCCTTGTTTTTAAAGTATCTAAATTTTTCTTCTACATCTCTACAATATCTGTATGCCAATAACTTGTATTCCCTGGATTTGAATTTGGACAATAATGTTGCATAATAGAATTTAATATTGTATATATTGTAGTAATCTGCAGGACAGCTTTTCAATGCATTATCCAAAAAGACAAACGCATCTGTATAGTTTTTGCGAACAATTGCCTTTTTGGCCAAATTGAAATTTTCATTGGCAACATTTATGCTGTTTGATGCATTGATTTGAAATTGACTGTTTTGACCGGCATAATTTAAAGTCCTGTGCTGTAGTTTTGGCATGTTTTTTGCTTCCATTATATCAACAAACCTATTGAATCCACTAATTCCACGAATTGAAACATTATCATCAGTTTTATGATTGTCAATATATCTGAACAAACCTGTCTTTTCATATAACGGCACGTCAACTTCCCCATCAAGGCCCTTAAACGGATCATAGCCTAAAATTGAAATTACGCTTTTTTTGATTTTTTCCTCATCTTCAAGCTCAAACATTCTTATGATATCAATGTCAGTCAGTCCCAAACTCTCCTTGATGATTTCCTTTGTAATATTGTCCTTATGCAAATCCTTCAAACAGTACATGTGGAAGAGCAATTCTTCATAAGGCATTGTTCTAAGCAAGCCTTCGACCTCTTCAGGAGCAAGACCATATGATAAAAGTTCCTTTCTGAATCCATCAATGTTCAATGCTTTTTTGAGTCTTAACAGTTCCCTTTCCCTTTGTTTGAAAATCAATCCAAATTCATAATTGCTGCGGACTTTAGAAAAATCATCATTGTCCAGCTTGTTAAAGTATTTGAAATATTTTCTGGCATTTTCATCTTCGCCGTATTCCTTAAGGATAATTGCCAGGTAATACCAGTAATTGGCATTTGCATTGTCAAGGTTAACCGCATCGACAAGTGAGTTTAATGCATCAACCCATCTATTAGTACCGATTAATGATATTGCACGACCGAATAATGATTCAAGGTGGTTTTCATCCATTGTTAAAACCAAATCAAAACAGTCTAATGCCTCTGAATAATTACCCATCTTATTTAATGTACGGCCGATGTAACATCTGATGTCAAATGGACATCCCTTCTCATCAATTGCCATTTCATAGTAGTTCAGGGCATCATCCAATTTGCCTTGCTGTTCCAAATCCTTTGCATAATCAAATAATTTTGACATTTATTAACCTCTACTATCTGCAAATATTTTTTTAAACTGATTTAACTCGCCGTAGGAGAAATTAATCTTAATATTGATTAAAGTCTCTTTTAAAACCGAATTAATCATACTAAACTTTTCTTCATTTCCTAATTCCATTTCACTTTTAAATTCACAACCTTTCTTTAAAAGGATTACACGATCTGACAAGAACTGCATTTTAATTTCATAAACCAATTCAGGTGTGAAAAATTTATCCAGAATGTAAACTATATCCATTGCCAGACAATTTCCAAGTTCAACAGCTTTTTTGACTTTATCTTCATCTAAATTCTCGTTAACTTTTAAAATATTATTAAATGACTCGTAGTTTTTAAGTTTCATATAATGGCATTCAACCGTATGCGCACAGTATTCATTCATTAAAAGCCAGTAAACATTTCTTGTAAGGCTATACCATGCAAAAGCTTCAATCGTATCAGTTTCCTGGGATTGAAAGACATGCATTATTGTATTTTTGAAAATTTCAAAAATCAAATGATGAGACAGCTCATGAATCATTGCAGCAATTTGGAGTGTTTTTGATAAACTTGAATCGATGACTGCTCTTTTAAATCCATATGCTCCAGCTACTTTTTTTGATGAAACATTGTTTGAATTGGCAAGGAATTCAAGATCAATGAAACTTTCGGTTAATTTTTTGACTTTCAGAAAAATTTCCCCTTCATTGACTGTGTTTTTGGCTATATTATCTTTAATACCATCTAAAATTCTATTGTAAATGAGGGGGTTTAATTTCCTTTTAGACAACAGCTTAATATTTTTATTTGCTGTAAAAACAACCATGTTGTCGATTTTGTTTTGGTAATCTGTTGTCAAATCATCAACATCCAGATTCATGAAATTTTCAATGCTTTCTTTAAGCTCAACATATTCCATTTTTGGATTTAATTCTACTGCTCTTTCGGATGCCATTAAAGCTTTTTTATAATCGAAAAGCCCAAGGCAAACCTTTGCCTTTAAATACCATGCATAAGGTGAGTCACGGTTAATCTGAATAGCATCTGAAATTGCCTCATCAGCCTTTTTAAATGATTTGGACGCAATGAGTTCTTCGCATCTTTTAATTTCTGTATTAAAATTTCTGCTATTCATAAACTTATTTAACTATTTGAAAGTACTTAAATAACCTAAAGCTTTTACTTTCATTAACATTTAACCGAATTCGCCTTGCTTATCAGATTACTGTAAAACACTTCATCAGCGCAATCCGGATCAAGTTTTAGAGCCTCATCATATTTCTTAAGCGCAAGTACATAATAGCCCAGATAATACAGACAATATGCATTTCCGATTATCGGATTAGCATCCTTTGAATCTATTTTAGAAGCCCTGTTGAAGCAGATCTTCGCTTCCTTAATTTTAAAATTTCTAATATGCCTGAAACCTTCATCACATAAGTCAACCACTTCAGGAAGGCTTTCATGAGGCATTAGACTTACACCGCAAACGTGACAGATTTCATCACACTCATCAACAATTCTTCCACAGTTTTTGCATAACTTATATGACGGCAATTCCCTAATGTCAAAGTCACAGAAAGGACATATCACAAAGAAGGGATTAATGTTATGGCCGCAATTAGGACACATTTTTGTCTTGTCATCATCCAGATACCTGTAATCATTATGTCGTGAGTATGAGGATGTATCTCTTCTTGCATAATGCATCATTTAACCTCCTTAGCTTTTGATTTGACTTTTCTATAAAACACCCTATCAATTGAATCAATGTCCATATTGATTGCCCTTTTGCATTCCTTGAATGACAATACATAATATCCCAGATAATACAGGCAGTATGCATTGCCCACAACGGGATTGACATCCTTTGAATCAAGTTTTGATGCCTTATTGAAACATACCTTTGCATCCTTAATCTTAAAATTCTCAATATAGCTAAATCCCCTGTCACATAAATCAGTTACTTCATTTAATGATTCATGATTGTAAACCGCATCCTCAACATCAATGCCCATCAACTCATCAAAATACTTTAAAAATTTGGGGTCGATTTCAAATCGGTCAACATCATCAATCAATTCATGAGCACGGGTTTTCATGCCTAATCTATCAAAACAGTACGCTTGGCCAACCAAAGCTTCGATATTTTCACTCTGAATGCAGAGTGCCCTGTCAAAAAATAATTTGGCCTTATTGAATTCATTTTTATCGATTAAGTTAATACCGGAGTTTAGAATTGAAGGCAGTTTACTTTCTTCAGACCTTTTAGGAGTTCTTTTAACTGTATTATTTGCCTTAAATGAAACTGAATTGTAAAACTCATCAGGAACAACATCCCCATCAATATTTTTGGCTTTTTCAGCCATTTCCAAAGCTTCCTGAAAGTCTCCCATTGCATCCAGACACAATGCTTTTGCAAAAAGTATTGAGGCATTATCGGGATTTTCCTCCAACAATTCATCAACGACTTCATTAGCACCTTCAAAATCCTTCTTTTCAATAAGATCATTAACTTTTAACAATAAAAGTAAATCGCTAAAGTCCATTACGTTCACCTCTCTACTTAAAAAATAT
>NZ_JBGULU010000103.1:0-7673 GCF_045116495.1 Methanobrevibacter sp.
ATATATTTGTTAGATGCCGGGGTGGCTCAGCTGGTTAGAGCGCACGGCTCATAGGGTAATAAAGCAGTGCTCTGACTTATTCCTGGGATACCGTGAGATCGCGGGTTCGAATCCCGCCCCCGGCATCATATATCCCAGGAATTCCCATCTTAACTACTTTTTTTAAAATATCTTTTTCAAATCATAACAATTTTATAGTTTTAACAATTAAAATATTCTATGTTAAGCTAATTGAGGATTTGAAAATGTTATATAATACACTTGGAAAAACAGGACTAGAAGTTTCAAGACTTGGTTTTGGAACTATGAGACTTCCAACATTTGATTCCAATGACAACATCAATACTGAAGAAGCGTCTAAAATGCTTGAATATGGAATCGAAAATGGAATTAATCTCATAGATACCGCATACCCTTACCACAGCAAAACATTAGAGGGAAGCGGCAATAGTGAACGATTTGTTGGTGAATTTTTAGCTGAAAACGGCTATAGGGATGAAGTATATATCTCAACAAAATCCCCGTCATGGGCAATTGAAAGCAAAAGTGACTTTCAGATGTATCTTGATGAACAACTCGAAAAGCTCCAAACAGATTATATAGACATTTACTTACTTCATTCACTAAACGTTCCGGATTGGGAAAAGGTTAAAAATTTTGATGTCCTTGATTTTTTGGATGAATGCTTAAGCAGCGGCGTTGTAAAGCATGTCGGATTCTCTTCACATATTGAAGTGGACTACCTAATCGAAATCATTGACGAATATCCTAAATGGGAAGTTGTTTTAACCCAGATGAATTATTTTGATGAATACTACCAGTCAGGAATCATGGGCCTGGAATATCTGAAAGGGGTGAATATCGGAAGCATGATTATGGAACCTCTGCGCGGAGGCAGACTGGTAAACAATATCCCTCCATCTGTTCAGGATCTTTGGAACATGGCTGAAGTTAAAAGAACACCTGTCGAATGGGCTCTGCAATACCTCTGGAACAGGGATGATGTTGACTGTGTTTTAAGCGGCATGACCAGTTTGGAGCAGGTGAAAGAAAATATCGAAATAGCTTCGAAAATCGATAAGATCAGCGATTATGATGCTGAAATCATCAGGGAAGTTGCAAGAGAATACCGCAGCTTTGTAGGCAACCGCTGTACCAGATGCGGCTACTGCATGCCATGTCCGGAAGGGGTGGACATCATTAACTGTTTAACAGAATATAATATTGCAAACATGTTGAACGACCCTAAGGCCAGTGCAATGCAATATTTCACATTGATTGATGATGATTCCAGAGCGGACAGTTGTATTGACTGCAAGGAATGCATACCGTTTTGCAGCCAAATGCTGAACATTCCTGAAGAGCTTCAGAAAGTTTATGAATACTTCGGCAGTGATTTTGACCATTTCTGAGGATAACAGTCACATTTAACATTGCGAAAATTGGTCCCGGTTAAAAATTGATTTTAATAATTAGCACCATTTTCCATAGTGCAACCTAAACAATAAGTCAACTTTTAACCTATTTTTTATTCATATTTAAACAAAATACTATTGATTTTTAAAAACAATGTGGAAATATCCACTAAAAAAAATAAATCTTATACATTAATATATGAAAAATTACATAATACCTATTAATTACTATTTTTCAAAACCTTTATATATCATGAGGTGGAAATATATTTCCAAGGTAGGAAGATATTTTCCGACTACTTTTTATTTCAATATTATCAAATATTGGAGCTTGATTCGATGAGTGATATTAACGAAGAAAAAATGGAAAGAATAATCGAACAAATGGTAGAAGATAATATTAAATTTATCCGTTTACAATTTGTTGATATTAATGGTACTGTAAAAAATATTGTTATTCCATTCAATAAAGAAGATATGGAAGATTTATTTAATGAAGGAATGTTATTTGACGGATCCTCTATTGCAGGATTTGTTGGAATCAATGAAAGTGACCTTGTCTTAAAACCAGACATAAACACCTACTCAAGATTATCATGGAGACCTGAAGAGTCTGCAGTATGTAGATTCATTTGTGACGTATGGACTCCGGAACATGAACCATTTGTAGGTGACCCAAGAAGCGTACTTAAAAAATCCTTAGCAAAAATCGGAAAAATGGGACTGCAATACAACATCGGCCCTGAACCTGAATTCTTTATTGTAGACATTGACGAAAACGGATACCCAATGCCATACGACGAAGCAGGTTACTTTGATGTGGAACCATTAGACAAAGGACCTGACTTCAGAAGAGAATTAACCTTAAACTTAGAAGAATTAGATTTCGAAGTAGAAGCTTCTCACCACGAAGTAGCTCCTGGTCAAAACGAAATTGCATTTAAATTTAAAGATGCATTAAAAACTGCAGATGCTGTAATTACATTCAAACAAGCTATTAAAGCTATTGTAGATAACATGGCAACCTTTGACCAACTTGATTACAGAGTAACATTCATGCCTAAACCATTCTTCGGAGTGAACGGTAGTGGTATGCACTGTCACCAATCTGTATTTAAAGGCGATAAAAACCTATTTTCAGACCCTGACTCTGAAACAGGCCTTTCAAAAGATGCTCTTCACTTTATGGGAGGATTATTAAAACATGCTCCTGCAATAACTGCAATTACCAACCCTATTGTAAACTCATATAAACGTTTAGTACCAGGTTATGAAGCTCCAGTATACAGAGCATACGGTCTTAAAAACAGATCCGCATTAATCAGAGTTCCGGCTGCACGTGGAAAAGCAACCCGTATCGAATACAGATCACCGGACCCTGCATGTAACCCATACCTTGCATTTGCTGTAATGTTAGAAGCAGGTATCGATGGTATTCAAAATAAAATCGATCCTGGTGAACCGATAGAAGAAAATATTTACACCATGACCGAAGAAGAAAGAGAAGCAAAAGGAATTAAAGTTTTACCATCCAGTTTATGGGAAGCTTACCATTCCCTTGAAGAAGACCCACTCATATTAGGCGCTTTAGGAGACCACATCAGTGAAAAATTCTTAGAGCTCAAATATCAAGAATGGGACGAATACCGTGTTCAAGTATTTGGATACGAACAAAGGAAATATTTAGATATCTAAATCTAAATATTTTATTTTTTTATTTTGAATTTAATGATAAGACCTATGATTAAATTTAAAATAGGGGCTATTTTATGTCAGAATCCGAACACAGAATGATAGAAATTTTAAGGATATTAAATGCGCAGGACAAACCAACAGGTTCTAAACTGATAGCTGATGAGCTGAAAAACAAAGGCTATAACCTTGGTGAACGTGCAGTCAGATATCACATGCAAATATTAGATGAAAAGGGATATACCGAGAGAATGGGATATTCCGGAAGACAGATTACAGACTTGGGTCGTGAGAAATTAGAAAAAGGTTTGATCTATGACCAAGTTGATTTCATCCATTCAAAATTTGAAGAAATGATTTATTTAACTGACTTCAACTATATGACACAAACCGGAAATGTTGTCGTGAATACATCAACAATTTATAACGAAGAATCGATTAATATACTTAAAGAAATTTTTGAAAGTGGTCTTTCTGTTAGCCCTTACGTTAATTTAAATAGAGTTAGAAACAAGGATGAAATCGAAGTGACCACAATATGCGGAACAACAATCGATGGAATACTTTTAAATGAAGGAATTCCTTCACAATTGCAATATGGAGGACTCCTAAAAATAGAAAATCATCATCCTACAACATTTACAGAATTGATATCCTATAAAAAGACATCCATTACCCCGCTTGACGCATTTACTAATGCCAACCTGACATCAATTTTGGACGTAGTAACAAAAGGGACAGGAATCATACCTGCAAACTTCAGACTGATACCTGGAATTGGAAGAGCCAAAGCAGTAGACATAATCAACAAGCTGGACAAAATAGGTATCGGTGGAATAATTGACATATCCCAGGAAGGAGAGGATATTTTAGGAATACCTGTACCTGAAGGAATGGTTGGAATAGCTATTGTCGGTGGAATAACACCATTTTGTGCAATCAAAGAGCTGGGAGATGAAATTGACATAAGAATAGCAGAGGAAATCAGAGATTTCAAAACATTATCACCAATTACATCAGAAATAAAACCTGCATTAAAACCTGCAGGAACTGTAAAGCAGCCTAAAATACCGTTTGTACTTTCAAAATCATGGAATCTGATTCAACAGGTTAATTTTGATGTTGAAAAAAGAAAAGGTGACATAATATCAAACGTATCCTACATCAACAGAGAAAACGTGGATGATGCACTGAAAATTATGGAAGATACCTATAATTCAAATCCAAAATACATCAACCCATACTATAAATTTATAGACCATCCAACAGATGAAAATAAATTAGGAATAGCTACAATCTGTAGTTTAAGCATTGACGGACTTTTAATAAACAATGGAATAATGTGCAATCCAATATACAGCGGATTACTCGAACTTACAGAACCACCGCTATTCATTGATTTGATATCATATAATGGAACAACAATAGATCCCCACAAGATATTCATATCAAAGAATATGACTTCCATATCAGCAAATTACGGAACTAAAAAGATATTAGCCAGCTTTAAGGAAATTCCGTATGTTGCCCGTGAATATGCAGTTCATCTTTTAGATATCCTGAAAAATACAGGATTTTCAATATATAAAATTGGAAAACCAAGGGAAGTAACATATAATGCAAAAGCAGACAATTATAACTTTGGTGTTGTAGCCGGTGGTGGGCTTAATACTATCGGTGCAATAAAAGAAAAAGGAATACCTATTGAAGTTAAATCTGCGGAAAAATTAATTCCATTTGAAGAAATGGATAGATTGTAGTTACAATACACTAACTACAACTTCTTCTCCGTTTTTAGGATAATGGATAAATTCTATTATGTCTTCTTGAACTTCATACACATCTATTTCAACTGTTGCCCCCAAATCACTTTCATCGAGCAGCACCAGCATTTTGAATCCCGGTTTGTCAAAATATTTAGAGAAATCCATATTTAAAACTTCACCTTCAGCAAAGATTCTGTTATATGAAATTTCTATCCTATCATGAATTTTTACATGCTCTTTTAAATAATTTACAGCTTCTTCGGTAGTTAGTTCTAAATCTTTCATGATAATCACCACTGTAAAAGATAGTTATCCCTCAACCTATATAAATGTTTGTATATTAACGAACAAAAAAAATTTTTGGTAAAAATCCAAATAAGAATAAATATTAAAAAAGAGTGAAATTATAAAATTTCAATAATAAGTTCTTTATCGTCAGTAATATGACGCAATTCAATTAAATCATCAGCAATTTCTTTAAAATCAACTTCAACACATTGATTTAAAATTTTACCAGTTAATTGAAGTCCAACTCTAAAACCTTCACCTGTTACTTCATCTTCTTCAGTGAATCCTAAAACCTCTCCCGGAGCAAAAATACGGTTATAAGAGATTTCTAAAAGGTCCCCAACTTCAACTTGAGTTTTAACATATTCCAATGCTTCATCAAAAGTCATTTCAACTTCTTCTTCCATTATATCGCCTTCAAAAAAAAGAAAAAAAGAAAAAGGAATTATAAATTCCTGTATTCTCTGATTGAAGTATATTCGTCGTCTAATTCGCCGTAGGAAGCTAATTTTTCTTTGTTAGCTTCAGCGCCTAAGTAAAGGTTACCTTTACCGTTAAGACCAATATCTCCAGTGTAGTGAATATATTTTCCTTCAAATGTAGTTCCTTCAACTTCAGGATCTACTACGATACCATTGAGAACAAATCCTTCGAGTAATCTACCGAGGAATCCGTGGATAACAATGTTACCGTTTTTCATTTGACCACCAGGCCAACGGTTTACGTCACCGTCAATTTCAATGAGACCTTTGGTCATGTGAATACCAGCTAAGATATCACAGTTACCTTTAACGTGAATTCTTCCACCAGTTAAACATTCACCACATTGTTTACCAGCGTTACCGCCAACAACAATTTGTCCTCCGGTCATACCTCTCCATTCACCGATGTATGAAGCACCGGTAAATTCTTTGGTATTTCCTTCAATTTCAAGGTATCCTCCAGACATTTCTCTTCCAGCGTGAGCAGCTGCGTCACCTTTAACTAAAATAGATCCACCGGACATTTCTGCACCTACGTGTAAATCTACACTACTGTTACAAACGATGTTTCCAGCACTCATTTTACAACCGATGTATTTTACCCTGTTTAAGTCTCCGTTGAGAATCATTTCAACTTCAGCAGGACTGTTAGCTTCTCCTTCTACAGTAATGTCGAAGAAGTCAGTGATTGGGAACCTTGAGTTTCCAATAGGAACTTGGTATTTAGCGAAATCTGCTTCAGTCCAGGTATAAATTTCATCAGGAATTAATTCATCAAATTCTAAAGCGATTGATGAAGTTTTGATTTGATCAAATGTAATTGTTTTCAAATTAAACACCCCTATTTACCATCAACGTCTACTCTAATTGGGTTAGATACATAGTGGTCGTGTACTGGGTAGTTTTCCCATTTAACTGAGTAGTATTGAGTAAAGAATGGCATGATGTTGTTGATAACTTTTTGTTCGTTTTGTTCCCATCCTTTTACGTTAACCCAAATGTTTTGACTTTCTTTAACTTTAACGATTTCTTTATCTTTAACTAAGATTTGACCATCTTTAATAGTGTATTCAGCAACATTGAAACCTTCTTCAATTGCAGCAGCTTCTCTGGATGGGTCAATATCATTAGGATTTATGTCATATACAGCAATGTCTGCTCTGTATCCAGGAGTAAGTGCACCTCTGTCGGTGAATCCGTAGATTTTAGCAGGAGCAGCTCTGGAAATAGTTGCAATATCGTAGAAATCGTATTCTCTGTCGAGAGTAGCAAGGGTAGTTCTTTTTTCTGCCCATTTGTGTACTTCTCTGTTTTCGATCATTTCCATTCTTCTTTGGTTACTCATCAACCAGGAGATGATTCTAGGATATCTGGTGTATGGACCTGCGTTAGGGTGGTCAGTAGTTAAACATACTTGCCATGGGTTTTTAATTCCTAAGAACAATTCTAAACCAATAGCCCATTGTAATGTGTTAACTGGGTTTTTACCAGAGTAAATACATGGAATAATACCTGCTGCGGTTTCACATTCAATATCCTTGTTGGTCCATTTAAGACCGGATAATTTGAACAAGTCATATTCCATAGGAGCGTCTGCAGTCATTGTAGTGGTTTCATCTAAAGTTACTTGACCTACGTCACATGTAATGTGGTCATGTTTGTTGATGTAGTCTGCAAGTTCAGGTGCAGCAGATCCAGCATCTTTCCAACTGTTACCAGTGTAAGAGTGGAATTGTAAGTGAGTAACGTGCATAACTTGGTCTCTGATTTCAGCTGCTTTGGAACCTTTTTTAACACCTTTAACTGCATCCATAGTTTCAAGGGTTGTGGTGTAGTTACCTGGGTGTCCTAAATCGTTAGGGTGAATGTGAATAGAGTGAGGTAAGTTTAACATTTCGTTAGCTTCTGCTAAAGCAATGATAACTTCTTTGGAAGTTACGTCAAAGTATGGTGCTTTATCATTTACACCGTGTACGTTCATACCCCATCCCCATGCTTCACTTCCACATGGGTTTACGATTTTGATTCCG
>NZ_JBGULU010000104.1:0-10008 GCF_045116495.1 Methanobrevibacter sp.
TGGATGCTTTACTTTTTGAAATATCATTTGAAAAGAAATTTAATTAAAGATTCAATGTGTGAAAATCATCCATTGAATCCAAAAAAACTAGGTTTATAGATATTTCTAATTTTTTTCAATATCTATTATTTACTTTTTTTAGCCAACTGTTTTAACTAGTGTGAAATGAGATTCATTAAGGAATCATAAATGTGTCCTAATGTTGAAATGGCTGGATTAAAGTTGTTATTGTGGATATTACTTATATCCTCTTCAATACATTTATCAACTCCTTCTATGAAAGTGGTATTGTTGTAGTCCTGACTTGTGAAATAATGGACTTGAATAGTATAGTTTGTATCCTCTTTAGGGAATACATAGTTTACTCCAATATGAGTCCAAGTTGTATCATTATTCCTTGAAGGGTTTGAGAAATACTGTTTTGAAATGGTAACTCCATTAAAAGTGTGTTCATCATTTTTTAAAACTTTATAACTGCCGTTTTCCATTTCTTTAAATTTGGCTTCCGATATTTTAGTAATATGGTCTTCAGGCCAATCATCCCAATGGTCCATTACGACATATCCATTTGAAATTGCTCCAGGAGTTTTAGCAATATCTGTCATGTTAATTTCTTTGGTTGTATTCCATCCTAGGGGAACATCTGCAACGCTGTGATCAAATTCGGTTGTTTTGTCGGTATTGAAGCTTAAAAAGCTATTAATTCCATTGATGTTGATTGCAATAAATATGATAAGAACGACAACTATAAACCCTTTTAACAAGTCTTCTTTTCTCATTGTGTTTTGCCTCCTTTATGCACGGTTTTAACCCATTTTCTTTCTTTTCTTGTCATCATTGTGTGCATTGTAATAAAGAATAACGGAATTAAATGGAAACAATAAATATAATATTTAACCATATCTTTTATAAATTCAACAGGTCCTAGCTTATCTCTTAATAGGGCTAAAATAATAGTTGGGAAAAATGCTATTCCAGACAATATTCCTACAAAAATAGGGGCGTTCATTCTAATCATGGTAGTATTATGGAAGAAAAACCATGATATTGCGTTAATAATGGTAATTACAAATCCAAAAAAGATTAATAAATTAAAACTGTAAAAGGAAATGTGTTCAAGCACATTAAATTTCTTTTTAAATGATAGTTTTGACCTTACTATTTGAGGGAAGTAAACAAATAATGTTTCAAAATTACCAATAGCCCATCTGGTTCTTTGCCTGAAAAAGGCTCTCCAGTTAGTTACTGCTTCTTGATAAACTGCAACTTCGCTACAGTAACTAATTTTTCCACCGTTGAGAATAATTTTAATTGCTAAATTCAAATCTTCGGTAACTGCAAATCCGTCCCATCGTCCGCAATCAATAATTGCTTGTTTTCTTACAAATTGACCGTTTCCTCCTAAAAATCCTGTATGGTCTAAATTATCTTTAGCAATTAAGGTGTTACCGAATGTTGCAAACTCCACATGTTGCATACGGGCTAGGAAGTTTTCATTTTTATTAAACATTTTTACCCTTGATTGAACACCGTCGATATCACTGTTTAAGTATTGTACAATGGTTTTCAGATAATGAGGTTTAACTCTTGTATCAGCATCAAAAACACCAATAATTTCTCCTCTGGACA
This sequence comes from Methanobrevibacter sp., assembly GCF_045116495.1. Classification (GTDB taxonomy): domain Archaea; phylum Methanobacteriota; class Methanobacteria; order Methanobacteriales; family Methanobacteriaceae; genus Methanocatella. The sequence goes on from NZ_JBGULU010000104.1 coordinate 1,630, forward strand.
GTGTCAGGGCATCATTTAAAACAAATCCTTTTCCTTTTCCTGATCTTGGAGGGTGCCTTGTAACAATTTTGACTTGTGGAAATTCTTTTTTTAGGCCTGATAAGATTTCTCCGGTACGATCAGTTGAACCGTCATTAACAACAATTAATTCGTACAGAGGTTCTCCTTCTTCATTATGATAGTCGAGTTCACAAACACTTCTTACGGTATCTTCGATAGTAAACTCTTCATTGTGTGCGGGAATAAAAATACTTACAAATGGAAGGGTTTCGAATGGTTCGGGTATTTCCTGTTTTTTAAGACTGAATAGTGAGTTTATAAGCATAGCTCCTGTTGGAAATAAGAGCACCCACTGAAGCCAAGTAGCATTTCTTGATAACAGCGCAATAATGATTAAAGAAACGCATAAAATTAAAAGGAGACTTGAGTCTGATTTTTCAATTAAAAGTTCCAAACTTTTTTCTTTGATTCTTGATTCTGCTTCTTTAACATTTTGTATGTTCTGTTCATGTTTTCTTAACGCTACTGCCATTGCTCTTTGAAGTTCATTTTCCTCTAGGGGCGCAAGTAAAAAGCCATAGGGATTACTCATTAGCAATTTGTCTACAGTTTCGTTAAATAAGTTTCCAACAATAATTATTATTGGTATGTTGAAAAGCTCTAAATCTCCGGTTAACTTTGCTAAATCAATATTCTCAATATCACAATCCAAGAATAGGAGATGAGGTTCTAATTTATCTACTTTCTCAAATATGTCATCTTCTTTTGAGGCGGAACCTATATAATCATACTCGTAATTTTCAACATACTCTTGAATTTCATTCAATAAATCGTTGTTTGAACTTATTGCGAATATTTTTGGCTTCCCACTAATTAATTGGTAGTCAGTCATTTTTAATCATTTATTCTGTAAAACCACTAGCTTCGTCTATTTTCTTTTCTTCTAATTTAGCTCTTTGAATTGTGATTTTGAGAGTTTTGTCTAATTTTTGTATATCATATGGTTTTGATACGAATCCGTATGATCCTTTGACATTTGACCTTTCAAAGGTGGCTGTATCTGTGTTTGCTGTTAGGTAGATAATTGGTATTCTTAATTCAGAGATGATTTCTGCCGCTTCAATTCCTTCCATGTCTCCTTTTAACTTTATATCCATTAAAACAACATCAGGAACTGTTTCAGCAGCAGTATCAATAGCGTCTTGACCAGTATCTACAGTATCCACAATTTCATAGCCCAATTCTTCTAAACTATATTTCAAATCTAATGCAGTAATTGCTTCGTCTTCTACAATTAATATTCTTTCATTCATTTTATCCATCCATTTACAATTTTAATTTTTTATCCCTCATTTTATTTATACATTAATCTATTTTAGTATCATCAACGGTTATCCTTCAATGGTATGCTCCATATCCAATGGGAATGTTAATCTGTAACTTGTTCCGTTTTCATGTTGATAAAGTTCGATGTGTCCATCGAGTTGCTTTGTGAGACTTCTGATAATTTCACAACCAAGATTTTTAGTAATTTTAGACGGGTCTTCTATACCCACGCCGTTGTCTTTAAGGATTAGTTGGCCGGTTTCATTATCTAACTTGGTAATTTCCTTGTAAATTACTTTATTCGGAACGGTTTTATCTGGGAATGCATGTTTAATAGCATTCATTGTTAGCTCATCAATAACAAGTAATAATGGTGTGATAACCTCAATTGTCAAGATAAGGTCTTCATCTACTTCAGATTTAAATTCAATACCATCTCTTTGACCTATTAAACCTCTTAACTGGCTGTCTTGGTCTTCAATATACTCTTTTAGGTTAATATTTTTAAAGTCAGTAGTATTGTATGTTTTTTCATGAAGAATAGCAAGTGAAGATAATCTTGACTGCATGTGGTCAATAATTATTTCAGGTTTATCTTTATAAGCTCTTTTCTCTAAGTTTAAGAAACTATTAAGAACTTGTAAGTTGTTTTTAACTCTATGGTGAACTTCTTTAATCAATATTGATTGATGTTCGTTAGATTCAATCAATTCCTGTTGTTTTTTGTGTTCTTCGGTAAGGTCAGTGATGAATCCAATACTGTGGGTGCCTTGACCAAATTCGAATCTTTCAAAATATATGTCAACTATTTTCTGATTATTTTCATCACCATGTACATTATATGTGCAGATTTCTTGCAGTTCATTGATTTTTTCATCGATAAGGTCTCTAAATTTAGATTTTATCGAGTCTTCGGCAATATTTTCTATAATATCCTCGTTGTTACGGTATTCTGAAGGGTCTACTTCAATTAGATGATAAAATCCTTCTGAAAATTCATAATGTTTTTTGCTTAATGGATCAATCAACAATGACATTTTGGTACTGTTTTTAAATCCTTTTAGTAGGAAATCAATAGGCCTTACCAGTTTCCTGTCAGAATCTGTACTAACATCCTTTATTAAACAGTATCTATTTAATAATTTTCCATTTTCATCAAATTTGGTATAATGGTTGACTTCAATATATTTTAAAGTACCGTCTTTGGTTCTGATCCTGATAATCGCCTCATATGCGGTTCTTCCGGTGTCAACTTCTTTAAGCATTTTTTCCACTAGTGGTCGGTCTTCAGGGATGACTAGGTCAAACACGATATTGTAATATTCGTCATTCGGTTCCCTTGTACGATTGATGATATTGTAAATACCTTGAGTCCAGGTGTATCTGTCATTAATTTTGTAATAACTTCCAGTTTGTGAGAAATACTCGATTAAGTTAGCTTTTTCATCAGTACTTTCTTCAAGAACATTCTTATTTGTTTCTTCATTGTTCCAGTGGTCTGATATTAAAATAATCCTGTCCATATCGTGGATGATTTTAATTTTTGAGAATCTGGCTAATTTTTCACCGAAATGATAATAGAAAATCATTTTTTTAGTTTTATGGGTTTCATATACTTCTTTCAAATGTTTATGTAACAATTTATAATAACCTGGGGAAACTTTACTAAGTAAACGTCCCTCTGCTTCCTCATGTGAAAATTGACTTCTTCTTAATACTCCTAATCCTAATCTGCGAATAATAAAGTCGTTTCCATTATCATCATAAGGCACAAAAATGTCCAAGTCATTTGAAATTTCATCTAATGTCTTCTCAAATGGAGTAGGAGACATTTCAAATTCTTGAGGCGTTTTCTGAAAGAGTTCATGTTCCGTAATGTCATATATATGAACCTCTTCAAAATCTTCTAATTGCCTATATGTCTTTTCAATTCTCATACTCATTTCTCCTTATTGTGCAGGTGATATTCAAGTGTGTGGTCAAAGCTTTCAGGGAATATTATTCTAAATCCTGTTCCAACTTCACAGTTTAATATTTCGAGTTCTCCGTTAATCTGTCTTGTCAGATTCTTAACTATTTCCCATCCTAAGTTATGATTAATTAAGGATTCATGACTTTTAAGTCCAATTCCATTGTCTTTAAGTATTAATTCACAGATGTGGTCTTCAATATATTTGATTTTTTTAGATATTGTTTTATTAGGCATATCATAGTCGGGGAATGCATGTTTAATAGCATTCATTGTTAGTTCATCAATTATTAAGAGCAATGGTGTAATAACATCCAGGGATAAGTTAATGTCTGGGTCAACCTCAGATACAAAGTTAATGCCTTTTGCTCCAAATAATGAATGTAATGTAGAATCCTGATCAGCCATATAATTTGCAAGATTAATGTTTGCGAAATCTTCTGTATGGTATGTCTTTTCATGAAGTAGAGCAAGTGAAGATAAACGGGTCTGCATGTTATCTAAAATATCGTTCGGGTCATTTTTATTTGCTTTTCTCTCAAGATTCAGGTAACTGGTCAGTACCTGTAAATTGTTTTTAACCCTATGGTGAACTTCTTTAATCAAAATATTTTTGGTCGCATTTGATTCCATTAGTTCTCTTTGCTTTTGTCGGGCAAGGGTAATGTCTGTTAAAAATCCGATGCTGTGATTTTTTTTCCCGTATTTAAATCTTTCAATGAATAATTCACATATCTTCTGGTTGTCTTTATTTCCATTCACCATATATGTTACTACATGGTTTATTTCTTTAAGTTCACCGTTAATCAATTTGTAAATGTCTTCTTTAACATCATCTTCAACGATATTCTCAATAATATTTTTACTGTGTCGGTACTCTTCTTTTGGAACTTCAATTATTTTGTAAAATCCCTCTGAAAATTCATATCTTTTACTTAAGGGTTCAACAAGAAGAGATAGTTTTGAATTGTGGTTGAATCCGTTTAACATGAAATCCACAGGTCTTGTCAGATGTTTGTGTGAATCTACACTTATGTCCTTAAACAAACCATAATGACTTATTTCGTCACCGTTTTCATCAAATTTAGAGTAAAGATAAGTGTCCAGATATTTGATGTGGCCTCCAGGTGTTTTAATACGAATAATGTTTTCATAGGTGTCTGTTTCGGGGCTCATTGTTTCAAGCAATTCATCGACTAATGGACGGTCTTCAGGAATCACCATATCAAAAATAATGTTATAAAATGCATCATTTGGTTCTTTTGAACGATTAATGATATTATAAATGCCTGGAGTCCATGTATATTCATTCCTTATTTTATAATAACTTCCGGTTTGTGAAAAATATTCTATTAGAGTAGCTTTATTCTCGTCATCTGTATCTTCGTGGTCTCCACTTCTAAAGTCTTCAAAAGTACTTTTTAAATCAGATATTGCATAAATTTCGCCTTCATCAAGAACAATGTTTACTTGGGAAATGGTTTTAATTTTATCGCTTAAGTAATAAAATAGTCTCATGTTTTTTGTTTTTCCTGTTTTATAAACCTCTTTAAATGTATCTTTAAAGAGCTCATAATAAAACGGAGAAGCTTGACTTAATTTGCGTCCTTCAACATCCTCTAAATTTAAATTAACTCTTTCTAACATGCTCCAACCAATTCTTTCAATGATATAGTCTTCACCATCATCAATTGGCAGGAATACATTAATATCTGAAGGCACGTGCTTCATAACATTGCTGAAACGAACTTTTTCTGGCTTTTTAACTTGCGGAGCTTCTTGATACATTTCGGTCATGTCAATGTTATGTATGTGAATCTCTTCAATTTTTTCCAGTTCCCTATAATGTCTTTCAACATGCATTCATATAACCTTAAGATTTTTTTATAATATATAAATATATATTTTATTTTATATTTATATTATTGAAAATTCAGGATTAGGATATAGTTATTCTTTTTAATTTTGGAAAAACTTTTTAATTATGAATGATATAATATTAGTGTTATGGAAAATTGACAAATTTTCAGTTTTATTAATTGATTTTTAAGGAGTTATTTATATGACTTGTAGTATTTTAGTTGGTGGAGCATGGGGTGATGAAGGTAAAGGAAAATGTATTACTTACCTTTGTGATGCCGATAAGCCAGATATTATTGCTCGTGCAGGAGTCGGGCCAAATGCGGGGCACTCTGTTGAATTCAACGGGGAAAAATATGGTTTAAGACTAACCCCTTCCGGTTTTGTACATACCGGTGCCAAACTCCTAATTGGAGCAGGAGTTTTAGTAAATCCGGACGTATTATTTAAAGAATTTGAAGACTTAAAGAAATATGACGTTAAAGGAAGAATGGGTGTTGATTCCAGATGTGCAATCATATCTGAAGACCACATTAACCGGGATAAAAATTCAGAACATCTTTCTAAAAAAATAGGAAGTACTGGTTCCGGTTGTGGACCGGCCAATTCGGACAGAGTAATGAGGTCAATTGAATTAGCCCGTGATATTCCTGAACTTGAAGAATACCTCACAGATGTTTCACTGGAAGTCAATGAAGCTATCAACAATGGTGAAAATGTATTCATTGAAGGGTCTCAAGGTTTTGCACTTTCACTTTATTATGGGTCTTATCCGTTCGTAACCAGTAAGGACACAACAGCTTCCACATTTGCAGCAGATGTTGGTGTAGGACCTACAAAAGTTGATGAAGTCATCAACGTATTTAAAGCATACATCTCTCGTGTTGGTGAAGGACCATTCCCAACTGAAATGACTCAAGAAGAAGCTGAAAGCAAAGGTCTTGAAGAATACGGTGTTGTAACTGGAAGACGTAGAAGAATCGGTTACTTTGACATGGAACTTGCAAAAGAATCCTGCAGAATCAACGGTGCAACTCAAATTGCCTTGACTTGTGTTGACAGATTATTCGATTGTGCACGCGTGCAGGACTACAATGAGTTATCCGCTGAAACTAAAGCTTTCATTGAGGATATTCAAACTGAAACCGGTGTGCCTGTAACTATTATTTCTACCGGACCTGATTTGAAAGACACAATAGATTTAAGAAAAGAGTTATTGTAAAATAACTTCTTTTATACTCTTTTTTTATAAAATTAATGATTTTATGTTTATTTATCCTAAAGTATTGAATAGAAAGGAATTGAAAAAAATTGCCAAATATTCATGTGATGAGCAGGTAAAGGACGCCTATCTCAAATATCTGACAAATTATTCTTTCGAAGAGTTTGTCCAATACTGTGAAGATAATGAAGGCGAAAATTTGGAAGATTTGCTTTTCAAATTCACGGATTTGCAATTGGAAAAATACAAGCCGAATTCTTTGATTTGGATTTCACATGTGATGGTCAATTTCATGATTTATTTTAATGTTAATCTGGATTATGGCAACTGTTATGATGCATACGCTTCCGCTCTTCAGTTAACTGTCTTTTCATGTGCAATGAAAATGGTTATAGATAAGACCCCTTTTGAAGAGGTCTCTTTACCTGACTATTCTAAAGACAGTTTTCGCAGATTCTTTGATAAATGTCCTGATTTTAGATTTAATTTAAATAAAGATTCTACTTTGGCTTACAAATCTTTCAATAATGATTTTGGCTTTTCAAGTGAAGAATTTTATCAGAAAATAAATATTTTCTTTGAAAGTGAAGGATTTATTTGAATATTTTCAGCAAAATAATTATATTTTCAAAATGTAAAATATTTAATTATGTATCGTGATATGATAATAATTCGTGGAGCCAGAGTTCATAACTTAAAAAACATAGACATTGACATTCCCTTAGGTAAAATCGTGGCCATTAGTGGAGTTTCAGGATCTGGAAAATCATCACTGGCTCTGGGAGTATTATATTCTGAAGGTTCAAGAAGATATTTGGATGCCCTTTCAACTTATACCCGAAGAAGAATCTCTCAGGTTGAAAAGGCGAAAGTTGATTTGGTCCAGTATGTTCCGGCAGCCCTTGCGTTGAGCCAGAGGCCGAATATTCCAAATATTAGAAGTACTTTCGGAACATCAACAGAACTTCTAAACTCTTTAAGGTTATTGTATTCAAGATGCGGCAATTATACATGTCCAAATGGCCATATTAATGAACCTACCTTAAATGTGGCCCGTGAAATTCCGATTGTCTGCAGCGAATGCGGTGTGGAATTCTATGGGTTGGGTGCTGAGGAATATGCATTCAATTCTGATGGGGCATGTCCTGTCTGTAGTGGAACAGGTTTTGTACGTGATGTGGATAGTTCCAGATTGGTGCCTGATGAATCTAAAACTCTTGAAGAAGGCGCCGTTGCAGCATGGAACCAGTTTGGAATCTCATGGATGTATCATGTTGCAGGAGAACTGGGTGTACGAGTCGACGTTCCTTTTTGTGATTTGACAGATGAAGAAAAAGATATTGTTTATAATGGACCATCTGTTAAAAAATACATTAATATCCCTTCTAAGAACGGTAAATTATTTGAATTAAATGCTGAATATAGAAATGCTCATAAAGCTATTGAAGAAGCTTTAAAAAATGCCAAAACCGAAAAAGGTTTAACAAAGATAAACAAATTTTTAACAACAACAGTCTGCAGAGAATGTGATGGAACACGACTGAATTCAAAAGCTCGTGAAACTCTTTTTGGTGGAATCAATTTAGCTGAAGCCTGCAAGATGAATCTGCATGAATTGGTGTTATGGATTCCTGAAGTTATTGAGGATTTGCCCGTTGATATTAAAGATATGGCCAAAGCTATTGCTGAAGAATTCATGGACAATGCAAACATTTTATTGGACTTGGGTTTAAGCTACATTTCGCTTGACCGTCCATCAAACACATTATCGACTGGTGAACTTCAAAGGGTTCAGCTTGCAAAAACTTTAAGAAACCACACGACAGGAGTGTTGTACGTTTTGGATGAACCGTCAATTGGTCTTCACCCGAGCAACGTTGATGGACTAATTGCAGTTATTAAAAGGCTGATTGCAGATGGAAATTCAATTATATTGGTAGACCATGACACTAAAATTTTAAGTGTTGCCGATTATATGATTGAACTTGGGCCGACTGCAGGA
>NZ_JBGULU010000105.1:0-5516 GCF_045116495.1 Methanobrevibacter sp.
GATATTCAAGCCTCACAGAAACCTCCAGCAGTTCATCAGCACTTTCAATAAGGCGTATACTGTAGTGTTTGACGATGATTTGACAAATTACACTCAGACATTCAACAATTCCAGCCTTCTAATCACTGATTACTCATCAGTATTTTTTGATTTTGCATATCTTAAAAAGCCAATTATCTATTATCACTTCGATGACAGCTATCATTTTGACCAGGATAAATCATATTTCAAATATGAAACTGACGGTTTCGGTCCGGTTGCTGAATCTCATGAGGAAATCAAAAAATTCATCATGAACTATATTGAAAACGACTGCAGAATGGAAGAGGAATATCAAAATAGAGTGGACAGCTTCTTTAAATATCATGACAAAAACAATTCCAAAAGGGTTTATGAGGAAATCCTTAAATTGGATACCTATTACTAATTTTTTTATATTTCAAAATACAAAATTTTAATCATGGAATTCATAGATGTTTTACTCAAGAGACGGTCAACAAGAAAATTCAATGACAATCCCATTACCAAGGATGAACTTGATAAAATCCTAAAAGCAGGTCTTCTGGCACCGTCAAGCATGAACAGAAAACCAATCAGTTTTCTCGTAGTTGAAAGGAAAGAAACATTAGCTGAACTTGCACAGGCAAAGGACCATGGTGCCGAACTTTTAAAAGATGCTGACAAGGCTATTGTAGTTATTGCAGATACCATGATTTCTGATACATGGTGTGAGGACTCATCAATCGCTTTGACATACCTGCATCTTGCTGCAACCGATTTGGGAATCGGCAGCTGCTGGGTTCAGATTCACATGAGAAAAAAGGATGGAGTCTATGCTGAAAAAGTAGTAAGGGACATCATCAAAATCGATGAGCACTACAGAATTGCGGGCATTATGGCTTTGGGCCACTCCGATGACATTCCCCAGCCTCACACAATGGATGACATTGACAAGGGCAAAATCCACTTTCTTGTATAAGCTACTTGACACCCTTGTCAAGTGACAAAATCTTTAAATATCTACCTGAATAGAATATGGATTAGGAGTTTTCAAAATGCATGTAAAAGATTTATTGGATTATTTGGATTTAAGACTGAAGTTGCCTCAGCACTGGTATTCAACAGACATCGGGCCTGAATTTGAAGATCCGACACTGGTTGAAAATGATGAAATTGTTAAAATAGAAGCCCCAAGTGGGGATAGGAAAAAGGTCATTGTCATTGATGTCAATGACGGAATGAGTATCGTTACAGTTTTTCCAGACAAGAAAGTCATCGGTGTTAAATATTTAGAAAACAAGGATGATTTTGAATATATCGGAAAACCGTCAGAGCTTTATTTCTGATTCTTTAATTTCAAAACAACCACACCACTCACTACACCTACAAGAGCACCAACAAACACATCGAATGGATAGTGAACACCAACATAAACTCTTGAAAATGCAACCAAAAGTGCAAATGCTATTAAAAGAGTTATCAAAATTTTATTGTCCCTTAAACACCAAACCAAAACGGTCACCACACTCATTGATGAAGAGGAATGTCCTGACGGAAATGAATTCGGTTCCGTTGGAACGACCAGCTGGCGGACATGCTCAAGAACGGTAAACGGTCTTGGACTGTGATATGTAAGTTTCAAGCATGCCGCAATAATTCCGGATAGGACAAGTGCATAAAAACACATTTTAGCAATTTCCAGGTATTTTTCCTTTTTGTAATACCTTAAAACCAGAATTGCCAATATGCATAAGACAAGCAAAGTTACAAATCCTCCGCAATCACTTAAATGTGGCATTATCACATCGAAAAGGGGATTTGCAAGGTCATTGTTAATAAAATAAAATAAATCAATGTTTAAATTCATCAGTATTATTTTTAACATTTAAATTTAAATAGGTTTCTCATGCACAAATGTAATTGACAAAATATTTAAATAGATTTAAAATATATTTTTAAATACCGAATATTAGGAGGTTTCTACTATGGCTGATAAAAAAGCTCCTGCAGACGGCTGGCCAGTAATCAGTGGAGATTACATTGTCGGCGATCCTGAAAGTCCGGTTGCAGTAACAACCCTTGCTTCCCACATAGAAGCTGAACTTTCCGGTGCGGCCATTGCAGGACCGTGCAAGACAGAGAACTTAGGTATTGAAAAGGTAGTTGCAAATATTATTTCAAACCCTAATATTAGATTTTTAATTTTGGCTGGCGCTGAAGTACAAGGCCACATTACAGGTCAGAGTATTCAGGCATTATATGACAACGGCGCAGACCCTGACAAGAAAAAGATTATCGGGGCTACAGGTGCAATTCCGTTTGTTGAAAACGTTCCCCTTGACGGTATCGAAAGGTTCCAGAACCAACTGGAAATCATTGACCTGATTGATACTGAAGATATCGGAGCGATTCAATCCAAAATCAACGAATGTGTTGAAAAGGATCCCGGCGCTGTTGAAGGAGAACCAATTGTCATGGAAGTTGATGAGGAAAACGAAAAAATGGTAATTGTATCTCCAAAAGATAAAAAGGACAAAAAAGAAGCTGAAGAATAGTTTTTCAGCTTTTATTTTCTATTTTTTTTAAAATGTAACATAGTTTATTGTATGTTGCAGTTGCTTTTTTCACCGCTGCACACATTCATCATTATGCTTTTTCTTAAAATATGCAATAAAAAAGCAAAGGTTTATATATAACCTAAAAGAGAATACTATTTACAGTGGTAATAGGTTGTATTTTTTAAGAAAATTTACAAAAAAACAAAAGTTTTATATACTATTACATACAACTTATTATTACAAAGATGCATTTACTAATAAAATGCAGTTGCATTTAGAAAGTTTATTTCTAAAAAAGATTGTCGAACGCCACCACAGAAGTGGAAATTTATAAAAAAATAGTAGGTGATAACTATGAACCATCATGAATCAGTAAACTGGAGCGACAAAGTAAAAAGTCTCGATAAAACCATAAGGGACGAAATAGGTATCGAAGGCGAAAATGAGGCTAAAAATATCTTAATCAAGGTACAGACAAAAGCCTCAGAGCCAATAGAACCAGCATTCATTGTAGGAGAGGATGATTTGTTCCTTGATTTGTTTGTGCTTTCACCGCAGGGCTCAGGAATCACATCAACCGCAGTGCTTAAGGACAACATCCAAAGCGTTGGAGTGATTGGAGGAGTGTCTGCTGAAAAGGTAAATCCGGATGAAATTCCAGAAACACCCCTTTTGGATGATGTGAACGGATTGTATCAGTGAGGTCAAAATGAGACACTACCGAAAGCCAAAATTCCGGCATGATAATGAGTATTACAGGCGTGAACAGGAGCTGAACCGCAAGATCAGGGATTTCCAGAATAAGTATTACAGTCTCCATCATCCCTCAACACCAGACCAATACAGGGAGATGGACATGCTGAGAAGAGAAATCAAATATCTCTTTTCCCTTCAGGAATCCCAGGTTTGGCAAAAGTCATACAATCGCAAACACGCTTATTTCGACCAGCTCACCTTGTTCAAATCAATGTATATGATGTGGAAACGCGATACGGCATTCACATATATGGAGGAGTACCACGACGTGCCCCATCACATTTCAATGTGGGCACAATACATTGGTGCAAACTGGGTTTCAACACCTGTGTTTGGAACCTAATCTTTTATATTTTAAAGTCAAAAATATAAACCAAGAGGCAATAACATGAACAAAGTAAAATTAAATGATATCGCAGAAATCCAAACAGGTCTTTCATATAGGCGATATCTTCAGGAAGACGGACAGGAATTCAGTGTCATAGTCCAGAGATCCATCCAGAAGGACGGAATATTAAAGGACTTTGAAAAGGTCAGCCTAACTCCCGAAAACATCAAACCACACCATTTCACCAAACCAGGGGATGTGCTGATGAAAATGCCTTATCCGTATGACGTTGTTTGTGTTAGCCATCCGGGACTGGTGGTAAGTGACAGGATAGCTATTATCCGCCTAAACCCTCACCATGATCCTTCTTTTATAGCTCACTTGCTCACCAATGCCCATGTCAAAAAGCAATTGTACGAGCTTTCAAGCACCGAAAGGATTCCTCATGCATCACTAAGGCAGATTAAGGAAATTGAACTTGTCCTGCCAGATAGTGAAACACAGAGAAAATACGGAAAACTTCTCGACACCATCAACGAAAAGTTATACGAGGACCAGAAGGTTGTTGAATATGACAGGAACCTGAAAGAGGGAATCCTCAATAGATTGTGGGGTGAATTCTAATGAACCGCCGTCAAATGTCAAAAAACTTTAAGATATTGAGAAACATCCTTTCCAAAACCCGCCAGATAGAAATATCACGGGACATGTCATACGTCATAATCTATGCATTTCTGTACAAATACTGCTCTGACATGATGAAAGACCACTTTTTAGGCATCATTGAAGACAAGCCAATCACACTCGACGAGGCCTTTGGAAATGAAGAATGTCAAAGACAGTTCAAGGCCGATGCGTTCAACATGTTCGGATACTATATTCCAAAACCGGAACTGTTTTTGGATGAATTAATTAACGAGAAGTATTCTGAAAGCTTCTTCATTCACGAATTCCTCACGGCGTTTTCAAAGAATGTTGAATTTCCTGAAAATTCGTTGTATGGACTATACTTTGATTTCATATTTGATTCTCTTAAACATGGAATCAATATAAACAAATTTGAATTTGAAGGTGAAAATCATCTGATTGTTAAGGATCTGGTCTATACAATATCCAAACTGGATATTTTTGAAAATGAATTTCCCTTTGAAAGGGTATTTGACAGAATCTGCGATTCAAATATAATAGACATTGAGAAGGACCCTGAATACATAAATTCAATACTTTCAGGCATCATAACTTCTCAAAAAACATGTCTGGATGATGTTTACAATCCATTCTTAAATGATGCCTCTTCACTCATTGAGTTGGCCCGTAGCTATGGTAATGGAATGACACATATTTACGCAAAAGGATTTGACAGAATCCGATACTGTGCTGCAATCGTCAAGTTCTTCATCAATTTCTTTGATTTGGAAAACATATCCCTTGACTATGGTAATCCGCTTACTGCAGTCGATATATCAGAAGCGGAATTTGATGTTATCGTTTCTCGAATACCTCCAATCACACCAACACGTTTCAGGAGACTTAACAGTGTTCAAAATCAGGAAATCATCAAAAGAAAAAACAGGAATAAGATAAAAAGCATGCTGAGCGAATCATTCGGAATTGACGAGGATGCATTTGATAATGATCCTGAACTTAACATCACTATTAATAATCTTGCAAGAAAAATGGCGGCAGGCAAAAATCCTGTCGATGAACTGACTGGAGAGTATGAAGTTTTAAAGGATAGTGAGTATCTGTTTTTATTGAATCTAATAAACAGCTTAAAAGATGATGGGATAATGGCGATAAGTCTGTCCCAGGGCTTTTTAAATAAAAATTCCCTTGAAACCTTAAGAAAATATCTGACAGTTGAGAAAAACTAT
>NZ_JBGULU010000106.1:0-4692 GCF_045116495.1 Methanobrevibacter sp.
TATGTGAATCGCACCGCCTTCTGCAGCACGATTGTTTGCAAAAATACAGTCATTGACGCTGCCTATTGCAATAGAACTAAATCCAATAGCACCGCCTTCATCAGCACCATTATTTGTGAAACTGCAATTTTTAATATCGGCAGATGTGAATATGTAAATCGCACCACCTTTTTCTGAAGTACCGTCTTCAAAAATACAGTTCTCAATAGTGCCTTGTGAATTAATGCCGAAGGATATGGCTCCTCCAACAGTATCAGCAGAACAATTTATGAAGCTACACTCAGAAATGACATAATTATAATCCTGAACGCTGATGGCTCCACCATCGCGAGCATTACTGTTTTTAAAACGGGACCCTATTGCAGAGCTGTCATACAGTGCACCGCCGGAATTGGCTGAGTTATTGGTGAAATTACAGTTAACCGCCAAACAATTAAATAATGATCCTCCGAAGTAAGCGAAGTTATTATCGAAACTGCAGTTAACGGCAGTGAATGAATGGTTTGAATAAACAGCTCCCCCTTCGTTAGCTGCCCAACATTTTTCAAAATTACAATTAACAGCACTGCAGTTGGAATTGGCGTAAATGGCTCCGCCTGCATTGTTAGAAAATCCGTTTTTAAAAACTATATTCTTTAAAACAACATTATCCGCCCTGACATTGAATATTCTGGATGAATTTTTAGCATCCAAAATATGATCTTTACCATCGACAGTAATCGATTTTGTGATGCTGACTCCTAGAGCACCTGATGAGGAATCATACTGATAATCAGTATCCAATTCCAAAATACCCCCTTCAGGAGTGTTTTCAATTAAAGCAGATAAATCTGAAAAATTTCCAATACCGTCATTCTCTTCGAGAATTGCCTGATTTTCATCAACACATATTTCGTCAATTGTATTGTTTTCGGCAGCATATGCCGCAGAAAAAGAAAAAAACAAAACAATGACTGTTGCCAGTATTATAAATTTTCTGTTTAGCAAAATGTTTACCTCCATTAATGCTATATGAATAGATATGTAAAAACAGCATATAACTGTTTTGATTAAGCATTGAATAATGAATATTCAGACCCCATATAAGATAAACTGTTATAAAATTAAAAATTGAAGTAAATATGCCTTGGCGAACTGATATTGCCCATTAATAATTGCCCAAATATATTTTATTAATGTTTGGAGCTATTTTTTGCCAAATTCCGCTTTTTGAGGAAATGTTTCTTAAAAAGTCGGGAAAAATCTGATTTTATCCTAAATTTAGGTAAACCTAAAAAAATGGAAAGATTTATATACTACCTCTGACAACATTATAATTGGTGATGAAATTTAGGTTCGCCTAAATTATATCATTTAGTCAAATAGACACACAACTCTCCAAAAATTAGAATCGTGTTAAATTAGATTTTTCACAATTTCTCTAATTTGATACAAGTCGCTGGAAAATTAAAACAAAAATCTGCCAAACACTAATTTTCCTCAAAACACGGGTGTTTAAACTAGTCACTTAAACACCACTTATCTCTCTTTTTAAAAACAGATTTTTTATGAAGTATTAATTTTATCATGGCAATACTTTAACATCACTATGAATAAACTTTAAAAAAGATAAATAATCATTGCACCACCAATATCTTTTAAATTTTGTTTTTGGTTTTGAAAATTTATTTAGCATTATTAAATTTACCTAATATTATATAATTGTGTTGGTAAAAAACCAACAAATAAATAAATACTAAAATAAATATATTATTACATGACAAGGAAAAAACAAAACAAAATCCCAATAGGTGATAAAATTCTCTACAAGGTAAAAACACCAAATGGGTGGTCCATTATTATAATGCCCGATAATATTTTAATTGATAATTATCATGTAGGTAAAGCACATATCCATCCATTTCCTCAAAACCATGCATATAGGGTTGAATTGTCACTGCAAGACTGTGAAAAAATCTATGAAATAATTAAAGATTACTTAAATGTTTCAAATGAATTTGATATTGGAGAGTTAATGGAGATGTTAAAATGATTATTACTTTAGTCAAAAAACAAAATGGACAGGAATTCATTCGTGAAATGGAGGAAACTTACAAATCTCTCAGCGAATTGGAAAAACTGTTTAAACGAACCAATAATATGAAAATGTATGTGGATTTGGAAAATTGGAAGTATTATAAACAAAATCCTGATGAAATGATTGAAACAACAGAAAGTTTGGTTACAAACAAATTATCATTATCCGACTTGGATTTGATTATCTTGAATACAATTAAACATGAAAAACCAAGAAGCATAAGAGATTTGGCTAAAAAAATAAATAAGGATGTCAGTAATATTCAGCCAAAAGTTAAAAAATTGGAGGAGAATGGATTTATAAAATTTGAAGAGGGTATTAAAAACAGTAAAATACCTTATCTGACCTTTGATGAGATCAAATTGGAAATTTAAATTCACCTGCAAAAATACATTGAGTCACGAAATGATAATTACCACAAACATAACAAGAACCAATACTATCCTGATGACAATGGTCAGATATTCATACCCCCAAAACTAGACATTTCCTGTGTAATATCATATAATCTGATTAAGCTATATGATAATGCGTTTAAGTAGAATTTTTCTTCTGTTCGCGTAATCTTCATCTTATAAAATTCATCAGGTTTATTGTCTTTGAAAGTGCAGTTTTCGGATTCGTATTTTATTGTTATCTCACCTTCAAAGTGTCTATTGCCCCACCATTGCTTTGTGCAGTGTTTCCTATTAATGTGGACTCATTATAGTTAACTCACCCATCCAGTTTTTTAGAATTGCTTTATACAGAAAAAAAACTTAATATGCAACCCACTTTGATGCATAATATTAACAAACTACAACATCATAAATATTGAATCCGGCAAGATTAAAAATCTTAAGATTGATGAAATGAATCAGAGCGGAGAGGAGTATATCAAAATTAAGGATTTGAAGCCAAAGTCAAATGAAAATGAAATCATTTTTCATAATCTGTTCATTGTTTTTGAAATTAATGAGGAAATCTATTTAATCAGCGGCAGAGCCATACAGATTATTGATTGGGAAAACAACCATCAATTTTGCGGAAGATGCGGAGCTAAAACAGCCACTGTCCCAGGTAGACGAGTGAAAATTTGTCCGGAATGCGGATTCAAAAGCTTTACAAGAATATCACCTTCCATTATTACTACAATTACAAAAGAGGAAAAAAACGAGAACGGAGAGGTTGAAAATAAGCTTCTGATGGCAAACCATTCATATCACAAAGGAATGGGATATACATTGGTTGCAGGATTTTTGGAAGCTGGAGAAACAATAGAGGATGCCGTCAAAAGGGAAGTTCGAGAAGAAGTTGGCATTGAAGTCGAAGACATCAAATACTTTGCAAGCCAATCCTGGCCATTTCCAAATTCATTGATGATTGGATGTACATGTAAGTACAAATCAGGTGAGATAAAAGTGGATGGAAGCGAAATAGTTGATGCAAAATGGTTCAGTAAAGAAGAAATAGACAATCCTCCTTTAGACATCTCCATATTCTCAAAATTGGTTGAAGATTTTAAGGAGAACTATTGAAAAGTCATTTTCATTCAAGACACCCCTATACAATACATTATATTATAGAACACTAGTAATTGAAACGATGAAAAAAAACCAACACTACAATACAGTAACCGCCAAACCAGCAGCAAACCCCTCCAAATACAATCATAATTAATGCCGTGTAAAAAAATGATAGGAGTTAATAGATATAACCACATCTTTCTACACAAGCCTTGTAATACTGTTTTAATGAGAATTTCATATTAACAGGAATTTTCAACACCCATACCTCAGTAAAGCTATTTCCAGAGCTATTCTCCTTAATCTTCACCTCACCACAACAAAATCACCGAGAAATGTTCTGTTACAGATCTCATTAACTTTTACCTCTACATCTTCATAATCCACAAAGACATCAATGTGCTCACTGCATCTACACGAACTTGCTAAAAGTGCCTGACCTGCCAAAGCAGCATTGAAATACTGAAGGAAGTGATGCACGAAATGAGACCTGAAGAACAAAAGTATGAAATGCAATAGGTCATGAAGGAGTATTTGGATAGATTTAATTTTGGTAAAAAAAAGAAAAATAGATTGTAGATGCAACTTGCACCTACATTAAAATTTAAATTATACCAAGTTTTTTGGCGGTTTTTTCATCCACCTTACCAGTCACTTTCAATGTTTTGTCTTTTTGGAACTCTTTAACAGCCATCTCGGTGTAGTCCCAGAAGATTCCGTCAACCATGAGGTAGCGGCCGTTGTATTCAAGATAGTATCCGTGGTTTTTCAGGGCCCTTTGGATTTTTTTGACGATTGCGCTGTTTTTGCTTCCTTTTTGGACGGTTTTCCAGACGGATTTGACCTTAATGGTTGCCTTTTTGGTGGCTTTTTTGTAGTAGTCGTTGCCTTTGAAGGTTACTGTGGCCTTGAATTTGCCTGCTTTGTTAAGTTGGGTGATCTTGAATGTGGCTTTGCCTTTGGAGTTGGTTTTTGCCTTGTATTTTTTGCCGTTGACTTTAAGGTAAACCCACTTGTTTTTCAAAGCCTTTCCGTTGGCCTTAAGTGTAACTGTGTACTTTTTGGTTTTTGTTGTTGTCTTGAAGGTCTTTGCTTTGGCTGTTATTTTAG
>NZ_JBGULU010000107.1:0-10199 GCF_045116495.1 Methanobrevibacter sp.
CAGGGATGCGTGTCTTGGAGGGGCAATAAGCGGAAGAGAATGGAACTATAAATTAAAAAGAAATGATTTTTACGATGATAAAAAATGCGAAAAATATGCGCTTCAAGTTTCAGAAGAAAATTTAGGAAAACCCGATACCGTGTGCGGAAAATGCATTTTTGCATGTCCCCACACTCAAAAATATATTAAAAAATTATAATTTTACCGCATAATAAAAATCATTGGCTAAAGGATTAATGTCTAAACCAACTATTTTTTTATCCATATGGACTGTTTCAAGCTCATCATTAGAATCTAAGGCCACAACAAAACCCATTTTTGTCCAAAATTCCAATGCGCCAGGCAATGTCTTATGAGTATGCAAATAGATATCATCATATTTCATTTCATTTGCAAAGTTTTCAGCAATGCTGAACATTTTAGAAGCCAATCCACAACGACGACATCTCCTATCAACAAATAGTCTCCATATGCTTGAAGTAGTATCTTTTGAATACAAATGTCTGAATTCAGGAAAGTCCTTATCATAAGCCCTTATGCCGATTGTTGCTATAATTTCACCGGTTTCAGTATATGCAACAAAAAAATCATTTCTTTTTGGAGAAATATAATATTCATCCATTTTTACAATATCCTGATGCCATTCCGGAACATAATCATATCCGAATTCCTGTTTTATCATGGAAAACAAAAATTTTTGAACATTACTAATTTCTTCACAATCATTGGTTAGCTTTTTAATAGTGACCTTCATAAAAACACCATTATAAAAAAGTATTACAAATATTACTACATTTATGTAATTAGTAATACTTTTTTAATTATTTTGAATAACTTTAATATTAATAAAGTACAAATTAATATTTAAAAGTTATCATTCGAAAGTCCAAAAGGTGATGTAATGGAAAAATTATTAGATGTAGAAAATGTTTCAATTTCATTTATACAGTATACAAAAGGGTTAAATCAAAGAGATTTAAAAGTTATTACTGATTTGACTTTAGATATATCTGAAGGTGAAATTTTAGCAGTTTTAGGTTCAAGTGGTTCCGGAAAGAGTTTACTTGCTCATGCGATTTTTGGAATACTCCCTGAAAATGCAAGACAAAACGGAAAAATAAAATACAAAGGAAAAGAATTATCCCAAGAAGATAAAGAAGAACTTAGAGGAAAAGAAATTGCATTGATTCCTCAATCAGTAAATTTCCTAGACCCTTTAATGAAAATTTCAGATCAAGCCATAGGGCATGTTGAAAACGATGCAGAGAAAAAAGAAAAGAAAATAAAACAAAGGGAAATTTTTGAGCATTATAATCTTGGTTCCGAAGTAGATGACATGTACCCATTCCAATTATCCGGAGGAATGGCCAGAAGGGTCCTTGTTTCAACCGCACTATTATCTGATCCAAAACTTGTTGTTGCAGACGAACCAACACCAGGACTTGACGAAAAAACAGTAATGGAAACATTAAACCATTTCAAACATATGAAAGAAGACGGAGTGGGAGTGCTTCTTATCACACACGATATCCATGCAGCACTTGAAATCGCCGACAGGATTGGAATTTTCTACTCCGGATTTGTAATCGAAATTGCAGAAAACAAAGACTTTTCAGGAGATGGAGAAAACTTACTTCACCCATACACCAAGGCATTATACAAAGCACTACCTGCAAATGGATTTGAATTAATTAAAGGACACCAACCATTACATGGAGAAATCTCACAGGGCTGCCCATATTATGACAGGTGCGAAATGAGATTTGACAGATGCAAAGATGAAAGACCTGAACTTATTGATCTTGGAAATAAAAAAGTAAGATGCTTTAAATATGAAGAAGGTGTAAATGATGAAACTTAAAGCAGAAAATATTTCATTTAAATATCCCTCAGCTAAAAAATATTTACTGAAAGATGTTAATATCGAATTAGACAACAATAAAGTTATTGGTTTGATTGGAGACAGTGGAAGTGGAAAATCAACATTATGTAAAATATTATCAGGATATGTTACAAAATACGAAGGAAATGTGACCCTTGATGGGAAACCTCTTCCTAAAAAAGGATTCAAACCAGTCCAATTAATCTATCAGCATCCTGAAAAAGTAATGAATCCAAAATGGAAAATGAAACAGGTTTTGGAAGAATCATGGGATGTACCTGATGAAATTTTAAAAGAATTCGGTATTCAAAAATCATGGCTTACAAGATTTCCGCAGGAGTTATCAGGAGGAGAACTTCAAAGATTTTCCGTCGTAAGGTCTCTAAATCCAAACACTAAATTTTTAATTGCCGATGAAATGACAACAATGCTTGATGCAATCACACAGGTGCAAATCATTGATTCCGTGTTAAAAATTGTAAAAGAAAGAAACATGGGATTTTTACTTGTCAGTCACGACATGCCCTTAGTTGAAGCAATTTGTGATGAAAAAATCTATTTAAAAGACATCAACAATATTTAATATCATTAACATTATTAAACTTAGGTGACAAAAATGAGCTGTTATAAATATTGGGGAAAACTTGAAGAAATCGCAAATAAATTATCTGCCTATGGGGATTTAGATAAATACGGAAATTCAAAGCTAGATGACATCAATATAGATGAAATCATCGAAATATTGGATGATGTGGAAATCATCGCACACGATAAAACTATTGATTTTGATTCTGCAAAACATATTTTAGATGATGAAAAAATGAATAAGGCACTCAAATTAATTAGAAAATTTTATGTTTATATTGGTGCAAGACTCGAAACTGAAAATGCCCTAAAAATTTTAGAATCCGACAATCCCGCCGAAACCTTAGATTCATTTCATTTTTATGACAGATATATAGGGCTTGTTGAAAATGAAAGCAGATTAGCCAAATTCAATGAAGATAAAACATTTGTATTTTTAGGTTCAGGACCCCTTCCATTAACTTTGATAATGTTTAACAAAGTATTTGGCTGTAAATGTATAGGCATTGAACAGCAGGCGGATGTCGCAGAACTATCCGTAAAAGTTTTAAAAAGATTGGGTCTTGAAAATGATATCAGAATTGTTGTAGGTGATGAAACAGCAATCAAGGATTTGGAATATGATATCCTGATGGTTGCCGCATTGGCAGAGCCTAAAGATAGAGTATTTGCAAATATCTGGGAATATGTTGATGAAAATACTCCTGTAATTTATAGAACCTACACAGGAATGAGAGCGATTTTATATTCACCAGTTCTTGATAAAGATACAAGAGGTTTCCATAAGGAAGTTATGATGTTGCCTTCCGGTAAAACCAACAATACTTCTGTTCTAATTAGAAAAATAGAGTAACTCTCATTAAACACCATCACCTATACATCAAAAATAATCAATTCATGGACAAATGAAATCAAAACAACTAAAATAAAATAACCATTCACCAAATGAAAAAAATAATTATATTATCTAAAATAATTTAAGCTTCCTTTCATTAAATTTAATGCAAAACAATTGGAATTATATTAATTTTTTAATTTCCCAATCTGCCCAAATCATTGTGATATTGTTTGAAACAACTTCGCCCAAAACAATTCCCATCCATGCCCCCCATACACCATAGCCCAGAACAACACCTAATAAAACTGCAAAAAATATTGTAAAACCGGTTTCCCTCATTATTGTCTGAAACATTGCAGTTATTCCTTTTCCTATTCCCTGGAACACGTAAGTTGAAGCCACACCTACCGCCATTGTCGGATAATAAATTACAATCCAAGAAAGAAAACTGGTTAGCTCTGAAGCAATTCTAACACTGCTGCCGCTAGATGCAAATACTGATGCGATATTTCCCGCAAAGACATTTGTGAGAATTGCCACAACAAATGCAATGACAATTGATACTTTCATTGCATACCTATGGGCAATTTGAATGTTCTTATATTTTTGAGCTCCATAATTTGCTGCAATAACACTAATCAAGGCAGTTCCAATAGCTAAAAGGGGAGTTGTTCCTATAGTAACTATCCTCCAGCCTGTTGAATAAACTGCAACTGAATCAGTTGAACCGACATAGGTTAAGAGTGCAGAGAAAACTGCAGCAAAAAATGCATTGTTTAAAAGTTGAATGCTTGCTGGAATTCCAACTTTAACAATATCTTTAGAAATATCTTTTTTAAATTGGAAATTAGCAAAATTCGGCTTTAAGAAAGTGTCTTTTTTGATATAAAACCAATACAACAATAATAGAATAACAAATATTGAGGAGATTATAGTTGCAATAGCTGCCCCTTTAACTCCAAAATTTAAAGTATATATGAAAATAGGATCCAGAATCATGTTTAAAACTGCAGACGCAATCATCGCATACATGGGCCTTGTCGTATCCCCTTCCCCTCTAAAAATACCATATAATGCATTTGAAAAGATTATGAAAATGGAACCCAAAATAATTATTACACCATAATCGGTTGCATAACTAATGGTTTGGCCTGCACCCATAGCATTTAAAATCGGATTTAATGTAACCAGTAATACTGCAGTCATAATTAATGAAATTACAATATCTATTAAAATAGAATGTACAGAAGCATTATCTGCCTTTAGCTTATTGTCCTCACCAAGATATTTTGACAATGCAAAAGCTGCACCCGAACCTAAACCATTTCCAAAACCGACCAGAATCATGAATATCGGTGTGAAAAATCCAACACCCGCAAGTGCATCGGCTCCAAGGCCAGACACCCAAAAAGCATCTATCAGATTATAAAAACTAGTTATAAGCAATGAAATAATCAAAGGTATAGACATTCTTATTAATGCTTTTTTGGGATTTTGAAGCATTATATCTACACTATTAACCGAATCATCACTTAACATAAGTAACTATTAAAATTTTTTCAAATATAAAATTAGTTATTTAACAAAAAAAAGAAAAAAATATTCTAAAATTAAATTATAAATATAATAATTCAATTTTAGAGATTATTTATTTCATTAAAAAGTAAAATATCATCACACAATACATCCAGCAGCTCTTCATCATGACTAACTGCCAATATACCAATATTATTGGCTTTACAATGATTTATAAGAGCTTCCCAGATTTGCACCTGAGTTACGGCATCAAGCATAGTGGAAATCTCATCGGCAATGATAAATTTTGTTTTTGGATTGAGAGCCCTCAATATGCTGAAACGCTGCAATTCCCCACCGGAAAGTTCATTAGGCCAGCGAGTTAACCAGGTATCCTTTAAACCAAAAGTATCTTTTAAATCTTTAGGAGGATTCCATGACTCATTCAATACTTTATTCATCTTCCATTTAGGATTCATGGTCTTTTCAGGATGCTGGAAAATTAATTGTACCGGATAAAAATCTTTATCAGGTATTTTTTTACCGTCAAGAGTTACCTCTCCTGTATAATGAGTAATATGACCAGATAATATTTTACATAAAGTGGATTTACCACTACCACTATCTCCCATTAGGCCTATGATTTGATTGCTGTTAAGAGATAATGAAACATCCTTTAATATTTGCCTTTTTTTATTGTATGAAAAAGAAATATTGTTTGCTTTAAGATCCATCATTAACCTCCATGAAATTGAAACATCTAATCATTGCACCATTATGCTCAACTAACTCCGGTTTGGTTTTTTCACATTTATCTATGCGAACTGGACAATTTTCCCAATAAGGACAACCTGAAACTTCATCTAATGGCTGAACACCTTCGGTTAGATTAAAACCGTTTCTTGGAAGAGAATTAATTAAAGCTTTAGTGTATGGATGCAATAGATTATCAGCGTTTTTGAAGTTTTCTACTTTATTGATTTCAATTACATAACCTGAGTAAAATATTGCTATTCTATCTGCAGTTTTTAAAGCCACATCAATTTCGTGAGTAATAAGCAAAACACCCTTGCCGTTTTCCTTCAGATTTTTAATATCACTAATTGTCTCATCAACGCTCTTTTTATCAAGACCCGGAGTTGGTTCATCAGCAATTAAGAGCTTAGGATTGCCAATTAAAGCTGTAGACAATAATACTTTTCTAGCCATACCCCCAGACAATTCAAAAGGATATAAATCATCTACACTTTCATCCAAACCGTATTTGGCGAAAATTTCCCTTTGCTTAATTTTTTTCTCAGCATGTTCCTTTTCGTCCTTGCATTCGCCGATTGCCTGTTCGGAAACTTTCATGAGAGGATCTAAGAAATTTACTGATTGAGGAATCAGGCATATTTCTTTACCTCTTAACTTTTCCTTCAATTCCTGGTTTAAAACATTACCTTCATATTTAATCTCACCTGTAACATGAGCATTGTAAGGCAAAATACCTAAGATTGAATGAGCTAAAAGACTTTTACCAGAACCGCTAGAACCTAAAATGGCAACTATCTCACCTTCATTAACATCAATTGTTAAATCAGATATCACCTTTAAATCATGCCTATTCAAACCTTGAACATATTGCGTAAAAGCTATAGACAAATTGCTTACTTCTAATAAATTTCCCATAATATCACCAATCTAGTTATTTGCCTGTGAAGGGTCAACCAACCGTTTCAGATTATCTCCAATGATATCAAACAACAATACAACTATCAGCAATGCAAGACCTGGGAAGAATGCAAGCCACCAAGCACCCATTGCAAGATATGTCATTGATTCAGACAGGATTATACCAATTGCCGGTTCGTGTGGTGATAAACCAAATCCTAAGAATGTTACACTTGATTCGTGCATAATCGCATGAGGGAATACCAGCAATGTTCCTACAAATATTTGGGACAATACCAAAGGCAGGATATGCTGTCTGGCAATCCATAATTTGCTTTTACCAAATCTTTTAGATAATGCAACATACTCGGAGGTATTGATTTGCAATACTTCAGCCCTAAGCACCCTTGTTAAGTTTACCCAATGAGTAAATGCCACAGCCATCATTACACCAAATGCTCCTTTACCCAATCCGATAGATATCATCATGATTAACAGGATATGAGGTATTGATGCAAACAAGTCAATTAACCAGGACACAAATTCATCACAAAACCTGTTCATACTTGCAACAAAAGCTAAGATTGTAGCTATTATACTGGAAAGAACTGAAGCTGCCAATCCAATCATAATACTTAAACTTAAACCTTTCAATGTTCTAATGAACATGTCTCTACCCATCCAGTCAGTACCAAAAGGATGCTGGAATGACGGAGGTTTCATTTTAATAGTGAAATCAGTAGGCAAATTAGCATCAATCATCCACCCGCTAATGAAAATAATCAATAAAACTAATCCTGTGAGCCCGATAGTTAAAAGTGTCTTTTGTCTTAAGTTCAGAGAACTGAACAATCCTCTGTTATACCATGGAATTTCACTCATCATCCTCACTCCTTAATCTTGGGTCTACATATTGGTAAATCAAATCGGCAATGAAGTTTCCCATAAATACAAAAATAGCACTGATGATAACAATACCAAGCAATAATGGGACATCAGACCTTAATCCGGCAGCTACTGTTGCCTGACCAATACCCGGATATGCAAATACCTGTTCAACAAGGATGGTTCCACCAAATAATTCATTGAATGATAAGAATTGAATTGTGATTGCCGGAAGTAAAATATTTCTTATTCCGTGATTTTTGATTATACCCCAGAAACTTTCACCTCTAGCTTGCGCAAACAAGAAATAATCACTTCTTTTTACACTGATAAGCTTATCTCTTGTATACATGGTAAGAGAAGCAATACCCACAATACTTAAAGTTATTGCCGGCAATATCAATCTATATAACCATTGCCAAAATGTTACTGTATCTGATAATTGTCCAATCGGAACCGAAAGACCAATTGGGAACCAGCCCAAATACACTGAGAAAACCATTAAAAATACTAATCCTATCCAGAAAGTAGGTGTGGATTGTAATATGTAACAGTAAGTTTTAATTGCCTTATCTGCCCAACTGCCTTCTTTTGCACCTGCAATTACACCTAAGCCAAAACCTACAATTGCAGAAATTACCCATGAAACTACCATGAGAGTTAATGAAGCTGTGAATTTTTGCACAATCACTTCAGTTACAGGCACCCTATAAATCAATGAAAAACCCATGCTTCCAGATGCCAAAGTTTGAAGCCAACCTATTACCCTTTCACCTAAAGATAAATTTGTACCCCAATATTCGCCTATAATTGCTATTTGTTCTTGACTGACAATTCGTTGCCCAAGATAAGCTTTAACAGGGTCAATTGGAGATAATTGTATCATTATAAAACTGATTGCAGCAATAACAATTAATAAAATTAGTAATCTAATAGCTTTTAATCCTAAAAACTTAGCTAATTTTTTATTGTTAATTTTAATCATCTCGTAAATTTGTTTAAAAAAAAGAATAAAAAAATGATTTATGAATAAATCATCTTTTATTTAATTATTTACTTTGCAGTTTCGTTTGAAGTTTCATTAACACGTTTCCAATCGTATATGTTACCCCATATGTCTCCACCGTGTGGGTAAATAAGGTGTGTGCTGTTGGAAATGTCTAAATCATTACTTACAAAGTAAGTGTAGTCTACAGTACCAACCCATAAGTACGGATAGTGTGATGTAGCTTTTTGAGCTGCTTGA
Source organism: Methanobrevibacter sp. (assembly GCF_045116495.1). Taxonomy (GTDB): domain Archaea; phylum Methanobacteriota; class Methanobacteria; order Methanobacteriales; family Methanobacteriaceae; genus Methanocatella. Next base: position 8,605 of record NZ_JBGULU010000107.1, read on the forward strand.
GACCAGGTAGCATATGAACTGTTTAAATCTTGAGTCATAGCTTGGTCGATTAATGAGTCCACTTCAGTATCATTAAGACCTTCAGAGTTGTCATAACCTACACATGCTACTCTTGAATCATATTGGTGTTCAATTTCAAATGGATCTGCTGAACCGAATCCCCATACTACTCCTTGGCTGTATTTATTAGGGTCAATGTCGTCCCAGCTTCCACCTACTGGATTAATTTGAATACCAATTTCTTTAGCTTGTTCTGCAACTGCTACTGCAATTGCTTGTCTTTCAGTTGCTTTTGAATTATAGTATACTGAAAATTCTGCTTTGGTACCGTTTTTCTCTACAATTCCATCGCCGTTAGTGTCATTCCAACCAGCGTCGGAGAGAACTTTTTTAGCTTGGTCAACTTGACTGTCATTAAATGTAGAATCAAATGCCCATTGTAATTGGCTTGCAACACCATTGTAGGAAACATTACCATATCCATTAAATGCACCGTCTAATAATGATTGTCTGTTAATACCAATGTTTAACGCTTCTCTAATAGCAGGGTCACCGGTTACATTGTTACCGATAGTGACATTATCTTCAGTGACTTTACCAGTGTCCATTTGTGTTGGTAATGATATTCCACGTACATCAATAGAATCGAAGTATTCCAAGTGGTATCCGTCAATGGTTTCATTTGCATATGCAAGTTGTACTTCAGCAATATCCACATCACCGTTTTTAACTGCTGCAAATGCTGCATCAGGATCTAAGAATAAGTTAGTTATTTTATCAAAGTATGGTTCCTGTCCATAGTAATCAGGATTTTTTTCTAAAATGAATTGTTGTCCTTTATCCCATTGAGCTAATTTATAAGGACCTGAACCGATTGGGTTTTGTCCGTATGAATCTTCTTTATAATTAGCTTCAGGTACGATTCCGACATCAGTTAATTTGTTGATGAATGTGGAATCGGATTTATTGAGAGTGAATACTACTTTATTTCCATCTGCTGTTGCGTTATTCATGGAACTTAAATCTGCTCCTTCACCTAATTCTTTAGCTTTATTATATGAAAATGCTACATCTTTTGCGGTTAATTTTGAACCGTCAGTGAACTTAACATCATCACGGATATCCACTGTATAAGTTTTGAAATCACTAGAAACAGTGTAATTTGTTGCTAAATCATTTACAAAATTATTGTCTTTATCCCTTTTGAGAATTGTACTTTGTATAAGAGGTTCTGTTCCGGAATCATGGTATCCCCAACCATGCATTGGATCAAAACCAAACTCAGGTTCTTCACCGTGAGCAGCAACACAAGCTACTAATTCATTAGCAGCATGTTGAGTGTTTCCGCCCCCCATAGCAACTGCACCTATACCGATTATTGCGATTATAGCTACAACTGCACCTATAATGTATTTTGTATCCATTTTAATTTCCTCATCAAAATTATTTTTAATTTAATCCGAAGTAATATCACATTTAGTTATTACTAAATTATAGAAAATTAAGAAATAAGTAATACTTATTTCCATTAAGATATTACATTTAAATATATATAAATTAGGAGTATATAAAAATTACGATTAAAATAAAAAAAA
>NZ_JBGULU010000108.1:0-3714 GCF_045116495.1 Methanobrevibacter sp.
TTCCTTTTGAATGGAAGAAATTGCCAAAAGAGGGTCATATTCCTCAAGAACAACCATGGTGGATCCGTGAGTGATTACTGCCATTACCCCTAAAACAGTTCCAAAACAGTGAAAAAGAGGCACCTGAAGCAGAAGCCTGTCTTTTGGTGAGTAATTCATATTTTCTCCAATGTAGTAACCATCGTTTACAATGTTACGGCTTGTAAGCATTACTCCTTTAGGAAAACCTTCTGTTCCTGATGTATACTGCATGTTAATGACGTCATGCTGAGTTACGGCATCCTTTACCTTCTGGTATTCGTCATCGTCATAGTTCATACCAAGTAATATCAATTCGTTGGTGTTATACATTCCACGATGTTTTTCCTGACCCACGTGGAATATGAATTTTAAGTGAGGGAACTTTTCAGCTACAAGGTGTCCTCTGGCACAGCTTTTAAGTTCAGGTACAAGTTCATTTATAATGTCAAAATAGCTTGTATCCCTGAATCCGTCGGTCATTGCCAGTGCCTTCATGTCTGATTGCCTTAGAACATATTCAAGTTCATGTGACTGGTATGCTGTGTTGACGGTTACAATTGTAGCTCCGATTTTTGCAGTTGCAAACATGTATGTCAGCCATTCCGGAACGTTTTTAGCCCATATTCCAACATGGTCTCCCTTTTCAATTCCAATAGCTAGCATTCCTTTTGCTAAATTATCTATTCTTTCATCAAATTCCTTGTATGTAAATCTTAAGTTTCTGTCCGGATAAACTATAAATTCATGGTCCGGCTGTTTTTCAACCATTGATTCAAAAAATTTTCCTAACGGCAGTTCTGTAAATAATTCACTCATAATATTCCTCCATTGTTATTTTTTAATTCATTATTTTGGCTCAATATGTCTAAACGCAACAATAACAATCCCAACTCATGAGTAAACAAGTCCATATATCCGTATACGTTGTATTTCAATTCTAATTTAAACATATTAATCCAATCCTCTTTCAATTCCTCTAGTATGGAGTGTAGAGCACAGCCAGTATTTTAGCCTTATCGTTTCCGCTTGCGTGAAGGTGGTGTGGCACTACTGAATCATAGAATATTGTGTCGCCTTCGCCGATAGTATAGGTGTCTTTTCCATAAATTACTTCTATTTCTCCTTCAAGCACATAGATGAACTCTTCACCTTCGTGTGATGAAAGTTCTTTTTCTCCTTCTTCAAATTCAATGTCGATTATGAACGGATCGATGTTTCTGTCGATTTTACCTGCACCTAAGGAGTGAAACTCCAGATTGGTTGCATTTGTGACATCTTCCCTTCCTGAAAAATAAAGGGAGTTTTCGGTTTTGCCGCCTCTTGTAACGACCGGTCCGAGTTCTGGTGTATCATCAAGGAAAGTTCCAAGCCTTACGCCTAATGCCCTTGCCATTTTGGTTAACGGAGTAAGTGATGGGATAACTTCACCGGCTTCCATAGCCTCTAAAACTTCGAGTTTTACACCGCTTCTCTCGGAAAGTTCTTCTATTGTCATGTTCTGTCTAGCTCTGATGTCTTTTATCTTTTTTGCAAAATCTTCGTTTGTCATATATTTTCACTCATTTTTGGATTGTTACTTAAAACTATTTAAGTATTTATAACTATATGAAAGAAGATATATAAAAGTTACTTTAAAATAAGAATATTTTATACAATTTTTAAATTAAAGGATAAATTAAAATGAAAAAATAGCTGATTATTCAAAATTTCGCAAATTCAATATCATCAAACATGACTTCAGATTACTGTCAATCATGCATGTTACTTTGCATTTTGCATTTAAAGACCAATATTACATATGATTTGCAGCATATAATAGATAATGAAAATTGCAGATAGTAAGTTAAATTGCTTAAAAAAGGATTAATTGAGCTTAAATATAAGAAAAAAGATATATAAAACGATTTACATATTAACAGTGTAGAAGTAATCCCAAACTTTTACACAAATCATGAGAAAAATTAGTTTCTGAGTTTTAAAATTGAGTGTGAGGCTGGTCAATCTAGCCTCAGACTTTAAAAAAATTAAGAGTAATGAGCTGATTTTAAATTAAAAAGCATCAAGTTTTTCCATGCACAACTCCCAGACATCCCTGGAATCACCTTCCAAATTAGATACCTGATCCGCTTTTTTGAAGAAGTTGCATGCCTTTTTATATTCACCCATTTCAGAATATGCTAATGCCTTACCCTGCAGGGCTCCGAAAGACTTGTTGTCAATCTTTAACACTGAATTGTAAACATCAATGGCATCTTCATACTCTTCACTTAATCTGTTGGCATCCCCAATAGCTATTCTTGCATCCAAATCATCACTATCCAAAGCCAACACATTTATAAACTCATCAATAGCTGTTCCATATCTTTCCAGGTTAATGTAAGCCTTACCCTTAACATAATAAGCTTCGCTATTGAATTCATTGAGATCAATTGCCTTGTCACACAATTCGATTACCCTCATATTTGTATCGTATGAATTATCACGTTCGAGTTTCCTGTATGCATTTCTAACGTAGATTTCATCCCTGTTCAAGTAGGCTTTTGTGGTTTTGGAGAATTCCCTTACGTCATCAGGAATGTCCTGTGATGAGATGAAGTCATCTTTAAATTTGGAAATATCATCCAAAGTATCGTCAATACTATTGATTGTAGTTTCAGCGAATTCCTCCAAATCAAATTCATCAAGCTTTTGTTTGAATTCTGTATCATCCAATTCCCTTAAGATTATAGTAGCTTCGTCTTTTAAAAAGTCTATACTGTCTGAAATGTTTTGAAGCAAACTGGATTCAAAGAATACCTTATCTGTACTTCTAGGATTAATTTCAATATCTTCCCAATCACTTTTCTTCATATCATCATCTCCAAGTGATTAACAATAATAATTAGAATTAGTGATATATAAATGTTACCATTAGCAAATACTGATTTGAATATGTAAAATTTATTAAGAACATGTGAAGTGTATTCGGATTGAAAAATTAATAAAATTAAAAACTTCAAATATAACTGAAGGGATTTTTTTAGCATTTCGGCCAATTTCATTGAATTTTCAAAATTTTTAAAGAAGATCTTTTTACAACTTAAACACGAGAATTTAATTGCAAAATTAAAAAAAAGTTACAGTCATCTACATGGACTTTGAAAAATTTGATTGGTGAAAACAACGATTACATATAATCAAAAATAGAAGCTATTAAACATCAAGTTGTGAATTTAAGTATGAAAATAAATCGGCAGATTTTAAAAATAAAAAAAGTAGTGAGAGGTTAGTCTCACTAGTTTACTGTTAAGGTTACGGTTTTGGTAGCAGATTCGTATGTAGCATCCCCTTCATAACTAATTCTAGCTTTGTATTTTGCTTTTTTGGATAAGTTAGTTATCTTGAAGGTGACTTTTCCGGCACTGTTTGTTTTACCAGTGTATGTTTTGCCGTTTACAGTAAGTGTGACTGTTCTAGGACTTAAATATACCTTACCGTCATGTGATGAACATACTTTTGTGGATAAAGTAACTGTGTACTTTTTGGTTTTGGTAGCTGCTTTGTAGGATTTAGCACTTGCTTTGATGCTGATTGGTTTTTTGTCCAAGTCGACACATACTGATGCAAATGTGCCTGTGTAGTTGTCGTTTCCTGCAAAGTAGAATGCCATTGTGTATCTGCCTGCTCTTACCATGTTGAGTTTGTATGGGTTGA
>NZ_JBGULU010000109.1:0-4270 GCF_045116495.1 Methanobrevibacter sp.
TATAATAATTTCATGAGAACCTGCATTTGCAATTTCGATTGCTTTTCCAACAGTTGCTACAGGAGCATTGATGGAACCTTCATTATCGTCACTACCGGTAGTGTCCACATAGACAATACCAGTGTATCTTTCTTTAACAGTAATCGGTACACTTAAAGTTTGACCTAAAACAGTTATTCTCACATTATCATTGCGTGCAACATCACTTGTGTATGTCACTTGAGCAATTCCATTACTGAGCACTAAATCCCTTTGACTTAAAGTACCTGCTGCAGAAAATGACACTGCAATTGGATAATCTGGAAGGTAACTGGTCGCACTTGTAGTACCATCATCCAAAGTAGCTTTAACTGTGATTTTAGCAGATTCGTCAGTGTAGATTTCAGAAGCATCTGAATTTACACCAATAACTATGTAATTTGTACAATCAGTAGCAGGAATATTTGATCCCCAGTAGTTGTATTGATTGTCGATAGTTCCTTCACTTTCATCACCAATTACAGTATTACCACCATTGGAATTTAAGAATATATTATTATTGATGTTTGCATCCCATTTGCCTGCAACAACAATAGGTTGGTCGCCGGATAAAACATTTTTCTTGAAATTTAAAGTTCCGGTTGAATCAGCTATAGGACCCATTACACCACAACCAACACTTACGAAATGATTTTCTGCAGTAATTACACAATCAGTTATAGCCAATTCATTCATACTAGATGGAACAATGATGAAATCATTGGCTGCAGTTTCAAATGTCATTTTTGAAAATGAAACAGAACCGACAGAATATGCCTCATTGGTTGGGTCCATAGGATCCCCAATAAGGAAACCGCCCTGATCACCAGTTATTATTACGCCATCACGACTTTCACCAACAAAACTCATAGAATTACCAATAATCCAAGGAGTACTTATTTCATATTCACCATTGCAAAGGAATACTGATCCCCCTTCAGGAACTAACATATTCATGAAAATATTTTCCAAATTAGTTGGACTATCATAAGTTGAACCGTCACCGTCACCGTCAGGTGAAACATAAATATATGCAGGTGCAGGTTCTTCAGTAAGTCCAGGAACATCTTTTTCTAAAGCATCCCCAGTATTTAATTTGTATTCACCATTGTCGTTAACTACCCATGTGGATGCAGTTATACCATCTGGTAATGTATTTGAACCCCAGTAGTTTGCATTCAGGGTATAAACACCATTATCCGGATTGATAAATGCAGTGTTAAATGCATTATTTTGAATATTATTATAATTTAAATCAAAAGTAGCAGCACTATTAGCTGTTAACATGTGATTCGGTTGGGTGTTGTTTGCAATCAATGTTGATTCAATATTGACTGTTTTTGCACCGTTAACGAATATAAAACCTGCTATAGCAAGATCCCTGTAAACATAATTGTTTACTAATTTAGATCTTTTTATATTCATGTTTCCTTTAGCAGTGATTAATCCACTTGAACTTGCAAGATTACAGTTGCTAATGGTTACATTATCCAAAGTGACAGTACCTGCAGATTTTTCACTGTAGATTGCACCAAAGATATATGATGCAGTACTTGCACTGGATATAGATGAACCATCAATAACAGTATTCTTTATAGTGTATTCAGTTTCTGAACTGCCACCAAAATCAATAGCACTTGAATAAGAACCAGTTGAAGATTTTGTATTTAATAGTTTACAGTTATCAACAGTCACACTTCCAGAAGTAAATATACGTATTGCACCATATCTGGAAGCACAATTGTCAAAAGTACAGTCAGTTATTGATACATCACCATTCCCTCCAACAAATATTGGAGTTCTACTACCAGTCATTGAGATATCCTTAAAAGTTACACCACTGATAACCAATGAAGAATAACCGGAACCAGTTGTATAGAATAAATCATTATCACCGGATTTTATGATTACGCCATCTCGGCTTTCACCAGTGAAAGTTAACTGTTTTGTACCTATATCAATTTTAGAAGTCTCGGTATATTCACCGTTCTTGATGAAGATTGTTTCACCACCAGTAGCAGCGCTAACAGCAGAAGAAATTGTTGTATAATCTCCACCTCCATTCGCATCGACAACATATGTGTCTCCACTCGCACTTAAATTGTCATTTGAAGCATCACCTATTGCGATTTCATCGCCAATATCAGCTCCTAATGTCTGATTAAGTGGTTCAGTTGCACTGCCTGCATTAATGCATAAAAACAGCATTAATACAAGCATTGCACAAATGAAAAATTTTTTATTTACCTTCATTCAATCACTCGATTCAATGTTTTGTATGATATAAAGTCAAGTTAAAAAATTATCAACTTTACATTATTAATATATATGAAAACATATATTTAAATCCATTTAATTTGATAGAAAATAAAATAAAAATTATAAAAAAATAATTGAAAAAAAAAGAAAAAATAAGTGAGAAAATTAATCCCCACTTCATTTGAATGTTAATTTTACTGTTTTTGTTGCTTCTTTGTAAGTACCATCCTCTTTAACATTAATGGTTGCAGTAAAAGTACCTTTTTGAGTGTTTTTAATGTTGAAGGTTACTTTACCGTTTTTATCTGTTTTACCAGTGTAAGTTTTACCGTTTAATGTTAATTTGGCGATTTTACCAGATCTGAGATATGCTTTACCATCGTGAGATGATCCGACAATTGTAGATAGGGTAATTGTGTACTTGGATTTAGAGTTTGCTTTTAATGTTTTTGCAGATGCTTTGACTTTGATTGGTTTTTTATCCAGATCAACACATACTGAAGCAAATGTGCTTGTAAAGTTGTCGTTTCCTCCGAAGAAGAACGCCATAGTGTATCTTCCGGCTCTAACCATGTTGAGCTTATATGGGTTGAAGCTACCATTTTCATTGGTTGTTCTGTTATAAACCTTGTCGTTTACAGCGAACTGTATTTTAGCGCCGCTGACAGGTTTGCCGGAAATGTCCAGCAATTCAGTTGCATAGTACATACCTTCTTCACCGGCTTTGGTATCAACAGCATAACCGTTAAGGGTTATAACACCACCAGTGATGTTAAATCTGGTTTCAACTTTAACAACACTAGGAACAGAAGGACCATTTAAAGTCAAAGTAGTATTAATACCATATAAAGTATCGTTTCCTGCATAACTAATGGTAATTGCACCACCGTTTTCAGCTTTAATAGTGAATTTACCATCTTTATCAGTTAAAGTAGTGTTTGCGGCACCATTTACTGCATAGGTAATTGGAGCGTCTGCAATAACATTGCCATCACTATCTTTAAGCACAATAGAAATGGATTGGTCATCACTGATTGTAATTTCACTGAATTCGGATGATTTTAAAACAACAGGAGCTGTCTTATTGGTTTCGACAGTAGCAGTACCGTTCACATACTCAATAGGATACTCAACACCGTCAACAACAACAGTCTCAGGAAGTGTACTATTTGTAGCGTTAGCTTTAGCTTCCTCTAATTGTTTAAGTAAATCCTCGATTGTTTGATAAGCAGCATCAAGTTCATTAGCCAAAGCAGTAGCATTAGCCTGAGCATCAGCCAACTCACCAGCTAAATCATCAACTTTCTTATTAGCATCAGCCAACTCATCAGCCAATTTAGTAGCATTAGCCTGAGCATCAGCCAACTCACCAGTCAAATCAGCAATCTTATCAGTAGCATTAGCCAACTCATCAGTCAAATCAGCAATCTTATCAGTAGCATTAGCTAACTCTTCAGATAAATTATCAACCTTAGCATTAGCATCAGCCAACTCACCAGCCAACTTAGTAGCATTAGCCTGAGCTTCTTCTAACTCACCAGTCAAATTATCAATCTTTTCTTTAAGTTCCTTAGTTAGATTTGTATCAATAGTGGTGCCGTTCACAGCAGGAATTGTATATTCCTCACCATCAATGACAATGGTAATATTTTCTGGTTCAGCTGGTTCTTCTTCTACAACAAATGTGTATGTTGCAAATCCTGCAGTATAATTTGCAGTTGCAGCGCTTTCTGCTGTAATTGTGTATGAACCGGCTTTTGTGATTTCATATGTGCCAGTTACGGTTTCACCGTTGACTTTAATGGTTAATGCACCATCACTATCAGCAGTAACTTCGATTGTTACGTTATCTCCGACTTTAGCATCAGTGATTGGAGTGATTTCAACTGTCGCATTTTTAATGCCGACTAAGAATACTTCACTGTATACCTCTGATTTATATTCGTCGTTTTCTTTTGCAAGTACAGTTACATTGTAGATTCCTGCTTTGCCT
>NZ_JBGULU010000110.1:0-2598 GCF_045116495.1 Methanobrevibacter sp.
TCAGAAATATCTTCTAAATACATATGCAAGGATTGATCCTGCAAAATTCTGCCAAACTGAATAAAGCGCTCCCGGAACCGTTGCCTGAGACAGACTCGGAAAATGAGTTTTTGCAAGACCTGTTGACAAACCCGAATTTTGAAAGGCCAATTCAATTGCCACTGTAATAATTTGTTTTTTATCCATTCCCGCCAAATAACCAAATCCAAATCCGAGAAACATTGCAAGGAAATACTGCAGAATGATAACAAGCATTATTATTGATGAAGATGTTAAGATAGCTTGTTTATTTGCACCTATTACCCCGGCAACGATTAAACAAATCACAATTGAAGATATTGCAGGCAAATAATCTTTTAATTTTTCACAAAACTCAGGGAATTTGTAATTTAATATTAAACCTAAGATAATTGGAATAATCACGATTTCAATGATTGAAATGAACATGTCAATCGGATTGAAATGAATCTGGTTGCCTATTAAGAATAACGTAATCAGTGGAGTTAAAATAGGTGAAATTACTGTAGATACTGCAGTCAAAGAAACAGATAAAGCCACATCCCCTTTTGCAAGAAATGTGATTACATCAGAAGCTGTTCCCCCAGGCACAGTTCCAACTAAAATAAGTCCAACAGTCAGACCAGCATCTAAGGAAAATAGCTTTGCAAGAGCAAAAGCCAAAACCGGCATTACAATATACTGCGCTGAAAGTCCAACTGAAATTTCCTTCGGATTTTTAAATACATTAACAAAGTCATCCACTTTCAATGTAGTTCCCATTGTAAAAAGAACAATACCTAAAAGCAAATTCAATATATTTATACCATTATAATTGCTTAAAACCCATTTAAATGAATTTGGATAAACTAATGAAATAGCTACCGCCAGCAATATAATAATAAAAAAATACTTTTCAATAGCTTTAAAAATCCTTTTCATACAGTAATATTTATTTTTAACCTATTAAAAAATTATGCAATTAATTATGAATAACAGTAACATTACCTTCATAAGTGCATCCCTGATATTTGCCGTTGCCCGCAAATGTAAAATCACCATAGTAATTGTCTTTACCTGCATCAGGAAGATATTCTGCATTTTTAATAGTAAACTCACCATTTTCATTAGTTGTTACATCAACAACAGTTCCCATTTCGTAACCCGGCTTGTGGAATGTTATTGTTTGATTTGCAACTCCATAGCTATATGCATCCACTAGCATACCTGAAAATGATCCGTTTTCATGAACTTCAGTTTCATTGATGATAATGAATGTGGGAACATCATTATTGAACTGATAGAGAAATACACCTATGCATATCACTAAAGCAACTAAAAGGATTATTAAATAATAACTTTTCCTCTCCATTATTTTCACCTTAATGATATATATTGGACTAAATTTAAAATAAAGTTAACTTTTTTGGAATTTGGCCTGAACCTTTTCGCTTTCAAGTTCGCGAATTGCTCCTCGGGCAACCCATTTGCTTGATTTATCGTCAAGCTCTAGAATTTCATAAGCCAAATCCAATGCTTTTTTGTTATTCTCAATATTGGTTTTTCCAATTTGCCTTAACGCCCAATTAACAGATTTCTTGACAAAATTTCTGTTGTCTTTTGAACCTTGCTTAATGATTTCAAAATACTGGTCAAAATCATAATTCTTGTTGTGAACCGCCAATACTGCAATCAAACTGAATGCAGTTCTTTTGACAAATTCCTTATCTGATTCAGCCCAAATGAAAATTTTATCAATAGCTTCAGGAATGAATCTCAAAAGATTAATGCACGCCTGGTCTACCAAATCCCAGGAGTAGAATGTATTAACCCATTCATTTAACTGAATTGAATCAACCTTGTCTGGTTCTTCAACAAGTGTTGCCAAAAGGTATGTTTCATGATAACCATGATTCCAAAGTCTTAACGCCAAATCATGGTTTTTGCCGCACTGCTTTGCGGTTTTTCTAATTTGAGGTAACCTCAGCCCATAGCTTTTAACATAAGAAATCCCGAATTTTTTCATGTTTTTGGCATAATCAACATCGGATAAATCTTCAAATTCATGAATTATTTGATTAAATTCCATTTTAATCATTTAAAATAGCTTCACGGACTTTGTCAACTGCAATCTGCTTTTTAGCTGGAAAAGCGGCAATCTTTACCTTAAGATGAATTGAATCTCCGGAATCCAATATTGTCCATTTTTCATCAAGCGCATCTTCTTTGTCGAATCTTAAAAACCAGTTTCCTTTCTCATCTATTTTGCGCTCTAAATCTGCATTTAATTTATCTAAGTCTGTCCACTTTAAAAGTGTGTTAAAAAAAGTCTTTGTGTATCTTTTTTTAGATACTGTACCTGATAAAATTATTATCTTATCTTCAAGTAATCCTTCAGCCTCTTCTGCTTCGATTTCAGCTTCGGGAAGAATATTTAAAATAGCCTGTGATATCTCATCAACGCTTTCATTTTCATAAACGAAAGCTCTAAATTTAATATTATGAATCATTTTTATCAAAAAAGGAATGAAGAAAAATTAGATTTTTCTTCTTCTAGCTTGTTCAGAGCCTTTTCCTTTAGATTTGATTCCACGTCCTTTG
>NZ_JBGULU010000111.1:0-3283 GCF_045116495.1 Methanobrevibacter sp.
TTGTTTGACTCCATTGAATGCCTTAGCTGAGAATTGTTCTCCGCCCATTACGATACATTTTCCGCAACCTATCACTTCACAGAATTCCTCTATTTCAAGATATGACAACAATCTTGATGGTGTGAATTCCATTACTTCCGGCTGGTTTTCTTTGATTAATCTGATTAAGTCAACAATATTTTTAATTTCAATGTCATCGGCAAATATGATTTTAATACCGTTTGTTATTCCGGTTAGGATATCTTCAAGGGAGGTGTCAAATGCTATTGTCGCAATACTCAATATGCTTGAATATTCGCATTTTGGATTTTCTGCTGCTTCATTACATGCATTTTCATGACTTATCATTACTCCTTTAGGATTACCTGTTGAACCGGAGGTATAAATCATATATGCCAAATCATCAGGAGAAATATTCACATCAGGATTTGTTATGTTTTCGCCTTTTATTAATTCTTTTATATCAATTGAATTGTCTGATTCTCCACTGGTATTTATTATATAGTCTGCTTGGCTGTTTTCATATATGTAGTCAATTCTTTCCTGAGGGTATTCCAGATCTATTGGCACGAATGTGCATCCTGCCTTAAATATGCCTATTATTGTTGCAATTAAGTTGCTGTTTCTTGGAAGCATTACCAATACATTGCTTTTTGGTTTGACACCTTTTTTGATTAGTTCATGTGCTATACGATTTGCTTTTTGGTTAAGTTCATCATAAGTTAATGTTTCATCTGTTGCCACAAGTGCAATTTCATCTCCTTTTTCTTCTACTTGTTTTTCAAAACGTTTGTGTAGGAATGGAGTGTCAAGTTCTTCAAACTCTGGAATTTCACCGTCAATAAGTTCAATATCTTTTATTTTTAATTTATCCATATCATTCACGAAGAATTGGAATAAAGTATATTTGATTGAGTGTAGGAACAGTTTAACATACTCTTCAGTATAGATTTGGTCGTTATATTCAATATATAAACTAATGTTTTCTCCATCGTCAAATACATCCAGGTTAATTTTATAGTCGGTTGCTACAGTACCGTCAAGGTCAATTGATTTGTATTTTTTACCGTCGAGTATTATCTCATCATTAAATGATTCGTGGTATGCATAGAAGAATTCAGGTTTTAACTGATAATCTTCAGCAAGTTTTGTGTATGGATAATTACTGTGGGTCAATGCATCTTTCCATGCTTTATCCACTATTTTAATATAGTCTTCAACCATCATTTCACGATTTTCACCATTGACAATAATAGGTAAAGTTTTAACCAGCATTCCCTGTGTATCAAAGTAATCAGATTTTGCCCTACCATTGAAAATTGTTGTAATCAATGATTTGGAATTAAATGTAAATTTATTGAGACTTAAGATTGTAGCGGTCATGAATAAAACGTTTGGACTTATTGAATGATCATTACAGAAGAGTCTAACAAAAGTAGAATCCACAGTATCTGAAATGAGTTTTATATCTCCAATATCAGGATTTCCATTAATGTTTGGAGTTAAAACTGTTGATTCAATGCCTTGACTGAATTGAGATTTGAAGAATTTTTCAGAAGATTCGTTAATTGCAGTTTGATTTTCTATGAGGCTATATACATATCCATCAATCTTTTCAGTTTCAATTTTTTCACTGTTATATGCTTTTGTTAAATCATTGAAGAAATTATCCTGTGATACTCCATCTGTAATGATGTGATGGAAATCACTGAATAATATAGTTTCTTCAGGTGTATTATAGATTTTAAACCTGAATAATTGGTTGTTGTCCAATGGAATTGCCTTTATGTCATTTTTCATTATTTCCTTATTGGTAATTGCGTCTATTTCAACAATTTCTATTTCTTCAATTTCAGCATCGTCACATCTTTTTTGCATGATTTTTCCATCATCAGTATTGACAATTCTTGTTTTAAGGTATGGATGTGCTTCAATAGTTTCAATAAGTGCTTTTTTAAGTTTTTCAGGTTCAATACTGTTATCAAATCTCACTGCGACTGGCATTGTGTATTTGATTTTTTCAGTTTGCATACATTCGTAATAAATTCCTAATTGGTTTGAAGTCAATGGGAAGTACTCAGTATCCTTTGCACTTTCAATAATCTCATCAACGTCAATGTCTGATTCGATGTTATTGTCAATTTTATATGCAAGTGATTGGACTGTTGGATTATTGAATAATGAAGTTATGTCAATGTTTACATTGGTTTCATTATAAATCAAGGAGTTTAACTTCATTAATGTTAAAGATGTGAATCCGAGGGTATAAAGATCATCTGTTGTTCCAAATTCAGAGGATCCAATCATTTCAGAGACTATTTTGAATAGTTTTTCTTCTGTTTCATTTTCAGGTTTTACATTTTCCAAATCTAGTTTAGGAGTAGGTAATTTTTTCAGGTCTGTTTTTCCGTTTGGAAGATGTGGAATTTCATCAAGCTGCATAAATACTGTTGGAACCATATATTTGGTTAATTTGTTATGTAGATATCTTTTCAATAGTCTTATGTCAATTTCCTCATCGCTTGTGAAATATGCACACAGGTGGTCGTTATTGTTAATCTCTTTGATTACAACAACAGTCCGTTTAATATTTGGGAATCTGTTGATGTTTGATTCAATTTCTCCAATTTCTATTCTCAGTCCTCTGAGTTTGATTTGGTTGTCTATTCTTCCTTTGATGTCGATTTCTCCATTTGGAAGTTCTATTGCATAGTCTCCGCTTCTGTAGTATGGGATGTCGTTAATTGTTGTGTATACTTCGGCGGTTTTTTCAGGCATGTTGTAGTATCCTTTTCCAACTCCCGGTCCTCCGATGTAGAGTTCGCCCATTACTCCTTGAGGCAGTAGTTTTCCATCGAGGTCCCTTACTTCGGTTACATAGTTTTTGAGTGCTTTTCCAACTGTGATGTTTTCTGGATCGGTTATTTCCTTGTAGTTGGATGCAATTGTTGCTTCGGTCGGACCGTAACTGTTGTAAACCTTTGCGTTGGTGTATTGTTTGACTCCATTGAATGCCTTTGCTGAGAATTGTTCTCCGCCCATTACGATACATTTTCCGCAACCTATCGCATTGCAAAATTCTTCTATTTCAAGATATGATAGCAATCTTGATGGTGTGAATTCCAATACTTCCGGCTGGTTTTCTTTGATTAAATTAGTTAAATCAACAACATTTTTTATCTCGTTATCATTTGCAAATATGATTTTAATTCCGTTTGTTATTCCGGTTAGGATGTCTTCAAGGGATGTGTCAAATGCTATTGTCGCAATACTCAATATGCTT
>NZ_JBGULU010000112.1:0-8166 GCF_045116495.1 Methanobrevibacter sp.
TGGAATCCTCTTCAATCTTATTCAATAACAGTTCATAAGCGGATTGAGGGTCAACTGCTTCATAGTATTTAGGTTTAAGCTCGGATAAGTTGATCAGTTCGGCTCTCATTGCATCGTCAATGGCTCCTATATAGCTTTGAGGGGGAACAATATCCACCTGTTCAACTACTGTAGGAACACCCTTTTCATCAAGAACTGAAACAAGTGCCTGACCGATTCCAAGCTCTGAGATTACATCTGCAGTGTTGAAGTTAGGGTTTGGCCTGAATGTTTCTGCTGCAACTTTAACAGCCTTCTGGTCTTTTGGAGTGTATGCATGAAGTGCATGTTGTACACGGTTCCCTAGCTGTGCAAGAATGTCATCAGGAATATCTGCAGGAGACTGTGAGATGAAATACAATCCAACTCCTTTTGATCTGATTAGTCTTACAATCTGTTCGATTTTTTTGCCGAATTCAGGAGACATGTCATCGAAAAGCAGGTGTGCTTCGTCAAAGAAGAATACGAATTTAGGCTTGTCCATGTCGCCAACTTCAGGCATGTTTTCAAACAGTTCGGAGAGCATCCACAACAGGAATGTTGAGTAGATTTCAGGAGAAAGTGAGAGTTTTTGAGCATCAAGAATGTTGATGATACCTTTACCGTTTTCATCCACTCTTATAAAGTCATTTAAATCAAGTGCAGGTTCAAAGAAAAAGTCGTTACCTCCTTGATCTTCAAGAGTAATGAGGCTTCTTAAAATTGTATTTGCTGATTTCTCGGCAATTGCACCGTATTCACTTTCATACTGTGCCTTGTTTTCAACGACATGATTAATCATTGCTTTTAAATCCTTCAAGTCTATGATAGGCAGAGAGTTATTGTCAGCAACTCTGAATACAATATTCAAAACACCTGTTTGCGCTTCAGACAGATTAAGGATTTTTGCAAGAAGTGTTGGTCCCATTTCAGATAGTGTTACCCTTACCGGAAGACCTTTTTCACCGAACAGATCCCAGAATTCAACCGGATATGCCTGATATTTGAATCCTTTAGCTGCAAGGCCGTATTTTTCAACATTTGTCTTGATTTTTTCAGTTTCAGAACCTATTTTGGCAAGTCCTGAAATATCTCCTTTCATGTCAGCTAAAAATACTGGAACTCCCATATCTGAAAATGATTCCGCAAGGGTTTTTAAGGTAATTGTTTTACCTGTTCCGGTTGCCCCTGCTATTAAACCATGTCTGTTAGCCAGCTTTGGCAATAAGAATACTTCAGTATTCTCATTACAACCAATCAATATTTTATCTTCTGCATACATTTCATTCACCCGTTTTCTATTTTTTTAATTAACCAATTAGTTTTTTTGACAAAATTTTGCCTGTTATAAGCTTTAGCAATTCTTTTTATTGCATCTAGGTTTTTTACAAAATTGTCCAGCCATGAGAAAATGTCTCCCGGATAGACTTGAATCTGATATTTTCTGAATAGCTTATTTGATATATCTTGAGGGTCCTTACCTTTAAGTCTTTCGTGAACAATGACTTCTGAAATTCCCCTTTGCATACAGCTGCAAAACGGCCTGTCCTGACACCTGCACTGCATGAAATCCGTCTGAAGAGCAATAAGCGCATCCTGGAATTTCTTGTCGACCTTTTCAATGGCTTCACCTGATGAAATTATATCCAAAGTCGATTCGGCAAACAGCCTTGTTGAAAACTTAATTTTCAAGGCGTTTGCAATCTGATTGTGAATTACACTTGACAGATACGCATTTTCAAACATTTCCAAATCCAGTGCCATTGCCAGAATAAGCACCTTCAGCTTATCATACTTATCCTTTTTCTTATACATCGGAGAAAGCCCAACATAGCGTTTGAGATAATTATAATCGTTAAGAGTATTTTTGATAAATTCGGCATCCTCGATTGATAAAAATGATACCGATGCCGCCCGGCCATATTTTGTAACTTCCAATTTGTTGTTGAGGCTTTTATCTATCAGTCCCAGCTTCACCATCTCATCAACAGCTATCTTGATGCTTACCGGAACATCAATGTTTTTATAGAATTTGTTAAGTTCATCCACTGATTTAATGGATGTTGATGAAATATCGGCAAGAATCTGTTCATAGGCAGACTCTTCATCATATTCTATATAGACATCCTCGCTGTTGCTTTCCAAAAGCTCCAATGCCATTGCCTCTTCAGATTCACCTGCAAAATCATTTCCAACTTCAGGAATCAGATAGACAATACCTCTGTCATGATAGGACGGTCTTCCTGCACGGCCAAGCATTTGTGAAAACTCATTCGGATTAATCCATTTGTTTCCCATCACCAGTGAGTCGAATATTACCTGGGAAGCCGGAAAGTCAACGCCCGCCGCAAGAGCCGCCGTGGTTACGACACATGAAATTCTGCCCTTGTCAAAGTCCTTTTCTATTTTTTCCTTTTTATAATAGGACAGTCCCGCATGATATGCCTTTGCATTGACATGCTTGTTTGTTAAAAAATTGGCGATTTGATGAGTTTTTCGCCTTGAATTAGTAAATATGATTGTTTGACCCCTGAAACCTTTTTTGGATTTGGTATTGAATTCCTTTTTGACCAATCTTTGCATCAGATGGCGTTTTTGAGATTCGCTTCTGACATATACAAGGTGCCTTTCTAGCGGAACCGGACGCTCGTCGTATTTAACCAGCTTCATGTTGAATTCATCTGCTAAAAATTCCGGATTTTTAACAGTAGCGGACAGACCGATGATTTGAGTTTTAGGATATAAATGCTTTATACGCTTAATCAGACCGTTTAGACGTGTTCCACGGTCTTCATCGTCAATCATGTGAATTTCATCAATTAAAACAACACCCAAATTGGATAAGCTTTTTGAGTTGCCGTTTCTTAAAAGATAATCTATTCCCTCATATGTTGCAACAACAATGTCTGATGATGAAACATCAGAATCCGGAAAATTCAGTTCTCCTTTTGCCTTAACACGATTTCTTCCAACCTTAATGGCAACTTTCAATCCCAGTTTGGAGTATTTCTTTTTAAAGTCACGATATTTCTGATTGGCAAGAGCAACCAGAGGAGTTAAAAATACGAATTTCTTGCCTTTTAATGCTTCTGTAATTCCTGCAAGCTCACCGACCAGAGTCTTACCTGAACCCGTTGCACTTACGACCAATAAATCCTCGCCTTTGAGGAGCCCTTCCTTGATGGCCAAATACTGAACAGGAAGCAGCTTGGTGTTTCCGGAGTCTAAAAGAATTTGCTTAAATTCCTTAGGTATCTTCAATCGTTTCATGTCAACCGGAGGGATGATATGCCTTGACTTTTTGGTTTTGTCAAACAATGTCAGATTTTTGTTTTTGACTGCATCAAAATGGGGATCAAGAACAGACAATGTTTTCTCCAGACTTCCGGTTTTCTCCAGAGTCTTTTTAAGATTTCTGAAAATGGCCTTATCGAATCCCTGCATCTTCAGCTCTTCCTTGATAGTGTCATGAGCACAGTCCTTGCAGATCAGCTGATTGTTATGTTTATAAGAATAAGATGAGTTTACAATTGTGATATTGCCTTCAAAGGCACAGAAATCACATACCTGAGTTTTCCTGACCTTGATATTCAAGGATTTCAGGAATTTTTCCACTTTTTCATCAGGTGTCGCTAAAAATACAGCTTGGGATCTGAGTAATTTAATTACTTCACCTGGAGGCATCAGCTTTTCATTCAGTGAGGAATTGTCATTGAAATTGTAATCTGCAACAAATCTTGCAATGGCCAGAGTGTCACCCTGATTTGAAAACTTGATGTTTCCAACAAATTCCGGTTCCCTTTTATGATTAAGAGCTCCTTTTGGAGAACCGATTGGATATAACCTCCACTGTTTTTTAACCTTCTTTAAAACCAACATTAATTTAAATTATATTTCTAATTGTTAATATAGATTTACCGAATTATATCAGTTTTAAATAATATGACAAGCGGATTTGCCCGATTCGGCAAAAAAGAAAAAAAGATGTAGATGTTAAAGACACCTACTTTAAGATTTTTGCAGTTCTTTTAACAGTATCCTTAAGGTAAGTCGCCTGATAGGAAACTTTTTTTCCAATCTTAAGCTTTTTGAGGACACTAGATTTGATGGTAACCTTTGCAATGCCTTTGGAATTGGTGTTTGACTTGTAGGTTTTGCCGTTAAATTTGAACGTAATCTTTTTATTTTTCAGATATTTTCCGTTGACCTTTGCCAGACTTGCGGTTAACACCAGTTTTTTAGCGGATTTTTTCACGGTTGCTGATTTAAGAGCCAAGAGATGTTTTACAACAACATTATTTTTAACACTAGAATTCCTATACTGGATTTTGATGGTGTGAGTACCGACCTTAAAGTTTTTATCAATTTTTACTGTAATAAATCCGTTCTCATCTGTTTTGAAACTTTTTATTTTATTGTCAATCACTACAGTAACGTTTTGGCCTCCTATTTCAGGATTTCCATCGTCACCAATAATCCTGACCTTATAATTGGCATTGCTTGCGTAATAGACTTTTAAATTCCTGTTGTTTTCAAATCGCTTTAGGATTTTCAGTGTTTTAGTGGAGTTTCCGGCAATTGCAGATGAAACAGTGACATTATATGTTCCTGCATTCAAGTTTGCTTTAACACATGCAAAACCATCAGCATCTGTTATTGCATAATATTGATTTGACATTACAGTAAATGAAATCAATTTGTTTGAAATGCCGTTTCCATTCTCATCAATCAGTTTTACCTGATAGTCATAATCACTATTGTATCCCCTAACCATGTCATGTGCATCTAGTGATGCTGATTTGACATGAACGTTTATTTTTGTTTTGTTGGAAACATAATTATCGTCACCGCTATAAGTTATCTTAACAGAATAATTGCCAGATTGCAATTTCGGAAGAATAATACTGCAACTTCCGTTTAAAAGTGAAGAAACATACTCATTATCATTCAAATTAACTTTAACTGTCCCTGTTGCATTGCTTGGAAGTGTTACTTGAATTTCCGTATTTTCATCAATGGCAATGGAAATGTCACTGACATTCAAGGAAACATTCTGCTTTTCTTTAGTTTCCCTGCTTTCATTTTCAAGGATTTCCGCTAAAATTCCATCCCTTACTGTTTTTTTGCAGAAATGCAAATAGGACATGTTGAAATAATTGGCAATTGTTCTTGTAATAACCAATCCCGGTACGAATGTGTTAATTCTTTCAGCATTGATATTCAGAATTATTTGATAATTGTCTTTTGTCGGCTGGCTGAACATATCCAATAAAGAATCCAGCATTGAAACAGGAATACTGTCTGTATCATCATCAATGGATTCAAGATATAGCAAAACGTTCTTGATAGCCTTTACAGATCCTCCAATACCGAATAAATCATGTCTTTGAGTTTCATTTGTTACAGAAAGCTTTTTCAACTCATTCAATACCCTATTTTCTATTTCCTTCATCTCAGTGCCGTTCGGAAACAATTCGCTGACATAATCGGTATAAATAGAGTTTGAACCTATAGGCATACTTTCGGAAGTTACTACTGTTTTATTGACAAAATCAATCACTTCACAACTTCCCCCACCCAAATCAATAACAATACCATTATCTGTTGTCAATTCACCGTTTTTAACGGCATTGAAGCTTGTCATTGCCTCTTTTTCACCACTCAACAAGTGAATATCCAATCCAACCTTCTTTTTAACGGCTGCAATAACTTCCTCGCCATTATCTATCTTTCTTAAGCTGGCGGTTGCAAATGCATATTTTGTCTTGACCTTGAGCAAATCCATTATATCATTAAAGTCTTTCATAATGGATACGAATTCGTCAATCCCCTTTTCTGACAAAGTGTTGTTTTCAACATAAATTGCTGTTACTGACTTTTCAGATAAAGAAAAAACGGATTTGGGCTTTCCGCTTTTCTTAATTTCATATATTCTCAATTCCATGGAATTTGAGCCTATATCCACAATCCCATATAATGGAGATTCACTTTCCTTTGTAGAACCATCATCAGCCTGCAAAACAGCATTATCTTCATTGTCAGATACATTCAAGATGTTTTCATCCTGATAATCTTCAAGGGGAGCATCATTAAAAACTGTTAATACATTATCATCATCCAAAGCCAAATCATCGCTGACATCTGCAGTCAATGTTTCATTTAGCTCTCCTGCACTGACTGCTGCAATGGATGAGAAAATGACAATAATCATCACTAGATATATCAATTTAAATTTCATTTTTTCACCACTAAAAAAAAATAATAACCTAATAAATATATTTCTATTAAATAATTTAAATGATTTCTGTAAAAATGAACTGTTAATTCAAAAATATTAAAAAAAATAGCTAATTGATTACATTAAGTTAAACTAATCAATGTAATCAAATCTGGTTTCCAAAATAATAATCAGTCCGAAACCGATAACTGCAACGATAAGGCACGGGAACAGACCTGCAAAATTCAAACCGACTGAATTTGCAATTTGAAAACCCGGAACCCTTAAAGATCCAAGCATTACGCCAATAAGAAATGCCATGGTTACCTTTTCATGGTTTTTGAGCAAATAATTCAGGATTTTTGAAAATCCAAGTATTCCAATCAATGCACCAACCACAAAAACAATGATTTCTACAAAATGAAGTTCATGAAGTGCATCCAACATGTATTTGTACTGGCCCAGCAATAACAGCAGGAATGAACCTGAAATACCTGGCAAAATCATTGCACAAATGGCTATCATACCTGAAATAAAGATTATAGGCAGTGAATGATTGGCCGCTATAGGATTCAGACTTACAAAGATATAAGTCAAAATTGCACCGATAACGGTAAATATAATGTTTTTCAAATTTATTTGGTTGAGTTTTTTAAATAAGATTACCGCTGAAGCTATGATTAAACCTAAAAAGAAGGAATATGTAAGCGCAGTATGTGTATCCATACAATAGGTTACGACTTTAGCCAGTGTTAAGAAAGCAACACCAATACCCAAAATCAGGGGTATGAAGAATTTGAAATCGATTTCATCAAAGAGCTCGTTTTTAAAACCCTTAATGTCACCTTTGAGAAGTGGCCTTACAAATCCAAATTTGATTTTACTTATCGCTTCAATTAAATGACCGTAAATTCCTGTAATCAATGCTATTGTTCCACCGGAAACTCCGGGAACAATATCTGCAGAACCCATCAGGACTCCGCGAATAAAAATTAAAATAGCTTCCTTAATATCAAAACTCAAATAATCACCTTATATAATAATTAGTTCAATCTCAATTATATAAGTAATTATAAAAACAATTATTTTGATAAGGTTTCACTAACAAACTCCGGGCTAACATCGGCAAGTCTTGCAATATCATCGAGGGAAAAACCTTCCTTATCTAAATTTATTACAACATTTTGCTTGGATTTTTTAATTTGAACATCCTTAGCAACTAATTCCTCATCCTTAGCAACTAATTCCTTATCTTTAGCAAATAACTCATCATCTTTTGCCTGCAATTCCTTTTGGAATTCTACTTTTGCTTCATCTACTTTTCTTTGAGCATATTCTTCCACGATTTTCATGTTACCACCTACCAAATTTGAAATTGTTTTGTTCAATGATTCATCTTTAACAAATTTGTCACATAACAACAATACTACCCCTTTAACAAACTGAGCAATTTCTGAATTATAATCTGGGATATTTGTTATTGTTATTGCAGATTTCAGTATCAGCTGATCAGAATTTTTCTCCGATTTCATGAAACAAAGCAAACTTATTAATAATAACTCCTTTTTGGACAATTTTTTCTTATTTTCTATTTTGACATTAATAGTATTTAAAAACTCATCTGCATCATATTTTTCAAGAGAATGAATATATATTGGAAATCTAGACTGCTGATTGACCATGTAACATTTCGTATTATCCTTTTCAATCGTGCTTAGAACATGTACTTCAATAGGTTTTTTTGATTTGATTGCGACATTATCTACTAAAGCACTGTAGAATCTAAATCTCCTCTTGTCTTTAACATCCACATAAGTACTTTGGAATTCAAGTATTATTACCTTGTCTTCCAGTTCAAAAACCAAATCCGGCTTGTAGATTTTCGGGTCAATGACACTGTATTCAGTTGGATGAATTTCCACTATCCTTCC
>NZ_JBGULU010000113.1:0-3560 GCF_045116495.1 Methanobrevibacter sp.
ATATTGTTTTAAGTGATATAAAAATATTTAAAAAAAAAGTAAAAATGGAGATTAATTTTTAAATCCCATGTTTTTCAAATTCAATATTCAAAAAATCTTTAATATTATCTCTGGCCAATTCAACCATCTCAGGAGCAGGACCACCAGGAATAGCTCTGATTTTAACATTTTCAGCAGGGTTTAATGCCCTTTGAATTAACTCATCAGATAACTCCAATTTATCAAATCCTAAATCCAAAGCTATATCATCAATGAATTTAGATGTAATATCCTCTTCAGCCATTTCATTAGCAGTAGCTTCATTAACAATTCTTCCAACTATTTTATGGGCTGTTCTGAATGGAATATGTTTTTCACGAACCATGATGTCCGCCAAATCTGTTGCAGTTGCAAAGTTTTTACCAGCCAATTCTGCACACCTATCTACTTTAAATTCAACAGACAACATCATTTTTGTAACAATAGATAAAGTTTCTTTAGTTACTTTAACTGAATTCCACAAGTGAGGAGTAATTTCCTGCAAATCCCTATTGTAAGTATATGGAATAGCTTTTAGAATAGTTAAAATAGTAATCAATTCACCTGTAGCGATACTGGTTTTACCCCTTGCAAGTTCCGCCACATCAGGATTTTTCTTTTGGGGCATAATAGAAGAAGTTGACGAATATTCATCAGCCATCTCAATAACACCAAATTCATAAGTGCTCCACAAAACTAATTCCTCACAGATTTTAGCCAAAGTTGAAGATAGAGAAACTAAATCAAAAACAGTTTCACTAATAAAATCTCTTGCAGAAACACCATCCATAGAATTCTCCAAATAAGCATCAAAACCAAGCAAATCAGTGGTTAATTGCCTATTAATTGGAAAACTAGTTGTAGCCATAGCCGCTGACCCCAATGGATTTAAATTAACACGTTTATATGTATCTGCTAAACGTTCATAATCCCTTTTGAGTGCTTGAACATGAGCCATCAAATGATGGGCTATGGTAATTGGTTGAGCATGTTGCAAATGAGTGAAACCTATGAAAATATCTTCAAGATGTTCTCCAGCCATTTCAACAAGACCTTCAATAAATTCCAGAATACCAATTTGAATTTCTTCAATCATTTCCC
Organism: Methanobrevibacter sp.; assembly: GCF_045116495.1. Taxonomy (GTDB): domain Archaea; phylum Methanobacteriota; class Methanobacteria; order Methanobacteriales; family Methanobacteriaceae; genus Methanocatella. The sequence goes on from NZ_JBGULU010000113.1 coordinate 1,120, forward strand.
TTAAAACTAATCTTACATCACATGCAACTTGATCATTACGTGATTTGGCAGTATGCATATAACCCGCTTCAGGACCAATTTTAGAAGTAACATAGTTTTCAATAGCCATGTGCACATCTTCAACAGAAGCATCGAATACCAATGCATCGAAACCTTCTTCTTTAAGATTATCAAGAGCGCATAAAATTTTATCAGCAATTTCTTTATCAACAATGCCCTCATGCTTTAACATTGAAGTATGGGCAAAATTAGTTTTAATATCAGCTTCAAAAAGAACTTTATCTGCATCAAATGATGAAGTATATTCAGCTGCTTCATCAGTCATACCAGTCTTAAAACGACCATTTCTAATATTATCCAAGAAAATCCCTTCTTAAAATATGATTAAAAATTAAAAAAAATAAAGTATAAAAAAAGAAATAAAGATTTAAAAAATCTTATTTTTTCATTTCGGTGTATCCACATTTACCACAAGCGAATCTGTCACCATGGTCAGCCATGAATACACCTTCACCACAACGAGGACAAATTGGGTTTTTTCTTTCAATTTTGTCGCCATCTACTTTGTAAAGATCTGATTTTCTTACCATATTAATCACCTATTCTTCTGCTTCTTCTTCAGCAGGTTCTTCTTCAGGTTCTGTATTTTTAGCTATAATATGTTCAGCTTCAATATATTTTAAATCATCAACAGTATCATAGACTTTAGCGTAACCTTTTGCTTTAGGTTCGCCGTAGTGTGGTTGTACATTGTCGACTACGATTAAATCTTTTTGAGTATTTAATAAAGCAACTAATTTAGATTTGATATCTAAAAGTTTAGGAGTTGGTTCTCCATCATAATCAACATAAAATTTAATTTCTTTTCTGTTAAACAATTTGTTTTCTTTTTCTTCAATAAATTCAATTTCCATTATAAGACCTCAATTCAATTTATTCTTTAATAAATCCATCAATAAGCCTTTGAGCTTTATTTTTAACATCCAAAACTTTTAAAAGCACTAACCCTTCATTTGGTTGTCCGTATAAAATTGTAGTTTCTGGATTTGCCATGATGATGCAAGGAAGAACTGCAAGATCTTCTTCCCCCGCTACTTCAATTACATAACATTCGCCACTGTTAGATAATTCAAGAGCCTGGCCTATGGTTTCCCATAGATCATCTGTGATATATCCAGCAGGATTATCAGCCTTTAAAATATGGTTTGCATGTATAACATCATGAGTATGATTTTTTCTTTGAATTAGATTATCAATTATACCAACATTCGGATATAATTCATGTTCAGTAAGATTTTTGAAAGTTTCATCACCAACAGAAATTAAAAACTCGGAAGACTTAATCTCATCAATCGCATCTTCAAAGTCAGGATATAACTTACCTAACGGCTTTTTAAGTTCAATTATTATATCTTTATTTAATTCTGCATCTAACCTTAACACAAAAAACCCTCTATCTTACCCTTAAACAGTATTCGCCTGGAATTGTTATATTTAATTCACGAGCTAATTCAGATTCTTCAGGATCAGTTATAATTAAAAGACCGCTCCAATTATCAGAAGTAGGACTTCCGCAATTAGGACATTGATCTTTATTTGAAATCATTTTACAAACAGTACATGCTTTCATTGTTTTGCCTTCCTACTTTTTTCTTTAGCTTCTTGAATCCATTCAAATCTACCTAAATTGGTTTGTCTCATTGTGAGAGGAATTTTGGAATTCCTATTATTTTCAATGTTGTTGGTAGATTCGTCTTTAATAGATACGCTAACTGCTCTAGCTCTGACTAAGTCACCTTCATCCAAAGTTTTATTTGATTCTTTTGCGAGTAATGCTCCTCTTTTAGCATCATAACTAATATAATCATCAGTTACTTGAGAAACATGTATTAAACCGTCCATAGGTCCAATTCTTACAAAAGCACCGTAATCAACAATATCGATTACTTCACCATCAAATATTTCATGTTGTTCAGGTTTAAAGAAAATAGCTTCAAAAACAACATTATGATATGAAGCTCCGTCACCCATTATGAGCCTACCTTCGCTAATTTCATCAATTTCATTAACGCAGATAAGTAAACCGAGTTTTTTATCTAAACGGCCTTCATAAATTTCGTTTAAAGTTTGAATAGCGACTTCTTCAAGAGGATCATCGAATCTGTAAGGTGGAATTCTTACAGTGTCCTCAATTTTTGTTTTATAATACAAAGTAATCCCTCATTTTAATTAATAAGTTTAATTAATATTATATTTTACCTTCAACAGCAATATATTTTTTTTGCCTTAAATAAGCAACAGTAATTCCTTTATCTTTTGCACGTTTTTTTAATTCAATATCATTTGTAGCTAATACTTCTGAAACTCTAAGTAACGCATCATCCACAGTTTCATTTTCTAATAATGAAATATCCTTTATTTCAATTTTTGAAGAATTAGCT
>NZ_JBGULU010000114.1:0-7539 GCF_045116495.1 Methanobrevibacter sp.
ATTCCTTTTTGCATTATTGTCAAAAGCATGATTTCTATACTTCATAACATATATTTCAGATTGCCTATCATTTTTTGATAAAGCTACAATTGATGAATAAGCTTCATCACTACTAGGATAACTGCCTATATCATAATATTCAGGACAGTCAAATGATAAACCATTTTTATTAATATGTCTTGTATTTACCATAATATTTCCTCCACTTGTTCCACTGCTAAAACTATAACCACAAAAACCACAATTTATTGCTGATCCATTTAATCTATGCCCACATTCAGGACAATATTTTGATCCAACACTGGAGGTATAACTAGAATTAGAAGATGTATATCCAGCAAATTCATAATTACAATATGGGCATTTTTTTGCTACTTCATTTATTCTATGTCCACAATTAGGACAATTTTTCCAGTTAACTCCAGAAGTACTGCTAAGATTATTAGTGGGTCTTTTAGCTTGATTACTTGTATAAGAGTCATTTGATTTATTAGAATTGCCACCACTACCCAATGCAGCACAACATACCCCTATGATTAACATTATTACAATTATTAAAAGTATTGACATTCTATCCCTTAAGTAAAAATAATTATCCTGTTTGTTTTATTTTGGTTCTTATAAAGTTACCAATAAAAGCACCAACAAGTCCTGCTATTATGCATAAGAAATAATATTCTGGGTGATATGTAGACATATACTCTATACTATCTAAGAGAATAGCTATTATAATTGATGCAAGAGCTCCATAAATTAATGCAAATTTAATGCCATTTTTACATAAGTAACCTGATATTAAAGTACCTATAACAAGACAATAACTAACACCTTTTGGAAACATAGCATCTACTGAAAGAGTCACACCAAATAAACCTATTCTCATTAAAAACCAAATAAGGAATGTTAAGATAATGCCTGCGATGATGGGTAATATTTGCATTTTGCTCATTATGTCATCAGTTGTAAAATTATTTTTATTTATTAATTCGTTTGAAGTTGCCTGTGTATTATTTTCATCAGATAATGATGTACCACAGCTTGAACAGAATTTAACTGAATCATCTAATTCAGTACCACATTCTGTACAGTAAATTTTTCCCATAAAATCACCTTTAATTTAAGAACTATCATTTTAGTAAGATAGTAATTTTGCTTGATTTAAATATTTCATTGCTTTTTCAGGTTCATCAATTTCAATATACAAGTGACCTAATATTTCATAATTTTTTTCATAAGTGGGATAAGCAAGAATTCCCTTCTTACAACATTCAATTGCAATAACTGGTGGGGCTCCACCATCATGAAATGCACAAGCTTTCAAACCCCAAATTGATGAAATAACAAAATCATCTTCACCTTCAGAACATAAGTCTAATGCTTTATCAAAATATTCAATTGCTTTTACAAAATCTCTGGAGTTTGCATATTCCATAGCTTCAGCCATGTATTCCATTATTTGTTCCGCATAATTCATTTAATCACCATATCAAGTTGATTAATTGAAAGATAAAATAAAATATCTATTTAAAACCAACATAACTTAAGATGGCCTCAATTTCATCATCTTTTAAAATTTCTAAAGCTTTTGATTCACATTCTGCCATAACATCTTTTACATCTTCTGGTTTATCCCATATTTTTTGAATAAATTCATAACCGCATTCTTCGGCTACAAGTTTTAAAACATAAACTGAAAGATATACGTCATCAACATATCCTTGTGGACCATATATGTGTTCTGGGATTACATCTCTTGGAATTACATAATAAGCAATAGCTCCACAAATATCTTTTCTTAAATTTTGAGGAATATCTTGTTCTAAGATATCGCAAAGTAATTTATATAAATTAGGACCATGATTAATAAATGAATCATATTCCCCTGCATATGCATTTAAATTTTCAATTAAAGTATCATAGTAATCTTTTAAATATTCAGTCATAAAATACACCTACTCCATTTTTTATATTTATCATTAAATTTATAGAAATTTATCATCTTATTTAATAACCTCTAGATAACATTCTAGCTTGGTTCATATATCTCATAGCAATTTCAGGTTCATCAATTTCAATATATATCCTAGCTAATAGATCATAATTGCTTTCATTACTTGGGTCTGCCATTATTGCATTTTTTAAACACTTAATTGCAAGAACTGGTGGTGCACCGTAATCAAAAAATGTGGCTCCTTTCATGCCCCAAATTATTGAAACAACACTTGAAACACCATCTTCCTCTGCTATTTCTAAAGCTTCATCAAGTTTTTTAATAGCAATATCTAGGTTATTAGTTTCCATTGCCCTATCAATTAATCGTTGTATTCTTTCTGCTTTTTTCCTTATTTCTTCTTCATCATAGTACATTTAATCTCTCCGAACTTTATTTTTTTAAATTAAATAATTTTTCATTAATTGACAGAAATTCTAATATCCGTATCTATCAATCATGTCTAAAGCTTCATAACATAATCTGATATTTTGTTTTATGGCAGGATCAGTAGGAGCTAATTGTTCAGCTTGTAAAAAACATTCCAATGCGGCTTCATAACGAAAAGATTGAGCTAACATAATGCCTCGTTCATTTAATTGCATCGCTCTTCTTTGTCGTTGCCCTGCAGCATTTGCCATTCCAACTGCAGCTCCTAATGCGAACTGTAAAAAACCCATAGTTATTCCTCCTTTAAATTATTCTATAATTATACTTTCTAATTGTTGTTCATCTGCTCCAATAATAACAACTAATTTATCACCACTAAGATAGGAAAATGCCCCTGAAGATTTAAGCACGCCAGTATGTCCATTAATTGTTTTTTCAACATCATCGTACTCACGATTTTGACTTAAATCCCAATAAAAATTACCTTTGGCAGTTGAAACAGAAATGTCAAGAGTATTCGCACCAGGGCCTGAATAAGTTCTATCATACGTTACTCTAGTACCTTTATTTTGGTTATCTGTTCCACCAACAGTTTTGTAACCTTCAGGAATTTGAAAATTAATGCCATCAATAGTGTCAGTAAAAGATGGAGAAAGAGTTTCCGAAGTGTTTTCACTAACATCAGCATTAGGTGCAGCCATCATTGAAAATCCTACATACGCAACTACTATAAGAACACATATTATAAAAAATGCAGATATTCCTAAAAAGATTTTTGTAGTAGCAGAAAATTTAGTATTATTTGCTTTTTTAGATATCTCTTTAACATTAATACCTTCATTTGAAGTCTTATTGTTATTTTTTACTTCATTAGTTTTGGGAGGCATATTTTTATTATCTATTGGTGTGCCGCAACTTGAACAGAATTTAACAGTATCGTCTAGTTCTGTGCCACATTCTGTGCAATAAATTTTTCCCATATCATCACCCTTTTTAGAATAAGATTTAATTCTAAAATTTATTATTTCAAAATCATGTTTAATTAAACACAGTTTATTACTTCTAATATTATATCTTAAATCAATATTTATTTATAAATATCGATTTGATAACAAGATTCCATCACATTAAAATTTATTATATAATTTATATAAACTAAATAATAAAAAATATAATAAATATAAACTAATGTAAAAATTAAAAATGATAGGATGGTTATATGGGAATTACTGATTATATTAAAACTAGATTATTGAATAATAGGGTAGAACAGTACAACACTAAGCGCAGCTATTGGGGAGAGGATGAAAGGCAACCTAGAACTGATGGAATCAACACTGGCCTTGACCTTCCAGATGCACTTCCGCCAGTAATCAATAAAACAATAGCTAATGCTCGTTATGCTGTTAAACTTGACGGCTATACTTCAGGAATTCTGAAAAACAGAATTGATAAAGCTAATGTTAATATTGTACTTGTAGATAAGGACAATAAACTTTCAGCTGAGCAAAAACTTACTTTAATTTTATGGGCGAGAAAAATTGACATCAGCCAAGTTGCTAAAAATATTTTGCAAGGAGGAATGGTTGATGGAGAGGGATTAATTAAACCTGTAGAAAGATGGGATAAAAAAATAGGCAAATACATTAAACCCATCTTTTTAGAAATCGGCGCATATGGCTATGGATTAAAAAAAGAATTCAATGATGATAATGAAGTGCAGCTATACCTTCATGAGATGCCTAAAGATATTGTTAATGGATCTCCTGAAGAGTTCAATAATTATGTTAGTGTTGAAGAGGGAACATTAACGGTTAAGTATGATCCAGATGAAGTTATTAACTTTATGTATAATGAAATCTACTCTGAAGCTCAAAGCATTATCCTGAATTGTTTGGATGATATCTATCATAAATGTAATCTTGAAAGAAACCAAGTAGAGCGTATTAATAAGGACAATATTATTGAAGTTAAGCCTGCAATGGATGCTAACGGTCAACCTTACATTACTGAGCTTTCATCCACAGCTAAGGAAAATCTTTATGCTGATTATGGTACAACTGCCGGAAGTAATGTGGCTATTGTGCCCCCAGGAATCGAATCTAAAATCTTGGGGGGTAACAACTACCAGTCAGATTATACCCGGCAGACTGAAATCTTTAGGAATAATATTTTAAGAACCTTTGTAACTCCTCAATCTCAGGCAGGTAATGAAAAATCCAACCAGAACGTGGCCGAGTACATTAACGATTCAGCTATTACAGGATTTATTGTTAATGTGGCCAATGACCAGAAGTGGGTGTTAAAGTATTGTAATGAATTATTAAACTTACAGCTTGAGTTAATGGGCATTAGTGAAACTTTAGATATTTACTTCAGCTATTCCAGAGATGATGTATTAAGATATATCATGGAACTTTCTTCTGAAGGTGATGAAATCTATAAAAACTATCTCAGTAACTTTGAAGAGGAGCAGCCGGTTGGTGAGAGGATTTTAACTGATAGCGGTGTTGAAGTATAATATTTAATATTCGAGGAGATGATTTAATTGGTGTATTAAACATAACTTATTAATACTATTAATTTTTATATAATATCAACGTTTTAAAAGTAGGGAGCATAATGGATAAATTAATAATAAACCTTAATGATTATAAATCAATTAATCGAGCTAATATTGAAATAAATAAACTTAATGTTGTAAGTGGTGTTAATGGAAGTGGTAAATCCACATTAAGTAGAATATTTTATTCTTTTTTGAAAGGAAACTCTACTAAAAGAAGAGATTATCTTTTTGAAAGAATGGTTTTTGAATTCAATGAACTTATAGAGTTATTGGATGAAGATTTTGTTGATTATGATTTTCCGGAAGCTTTTGAAGTCACTGATACTGAAGATGAGATTCTTGAAAAATATAGTGCTCTTTATAATATAACTAAAAAACATGAAACTGTGTGCGAAACAAAAGAGGAAGAATTGGATAAAAAAATCTCTGAAGAATTTGAATCTCATATTAAACAATTAGAAAGTGAAGGGCTTATAAATATTGATGAAATTGAATTCGAAGATGATGATGTGACTTCTAAGTTATTGGACGTGGCTGAATTGGTTCCTGATTGGTCTGAAAGATTCATAGATGTTCTTGAAAAAATTTTTGATTTGGATCATCAAAAAAGTTATTATCAAACTACAAGTACTGTTCATGGCATGTGTATGTTATTTGCTCAATCCCTTAAGATATATCTTGATGAGGATTCATATGAGGTTAGTAGGGAATGTGTTCAATCACTTTTAATTAAAGAAGAACGGGGATTAATAGGTAAAAAAACTCTTGGTTTTGAAATGGTGTTATCTGATAATTCAAAAACTAATGCATATGAATATTTTTTTAATAATGGATTTATTGATAATGTTTATTATTTTGATAATGTATCGATGTTTGATTTATTTAATATATTAAACTTAAATTCAAAACGCAAACTCGTTATTCGTAATACCAATATTTTAAGTCATACTAATGAGCTTCTTGATGAGTTATCTGAAAATAAAGATAATGAAAAATATGAAGAATTATATGAAATTAAAGATATTCTTGAAAAAATCAAGAGTATAATTGGAGGGAGGTATTCTAATATGCTTTTCCCTATATTCCATACTAATAAAATAGATAATTCTGCATTTAGTGAACATTTCCCTCGTGAAAAAAGAGTTATTACTACTACAGATACTCCATCAGGAATAAAACAAATAGGAATTATTCAATTATTGTTGTTAAATAATAAACTCCATAAAGGAGATTATTTAATAATTGATGAACCTGAAGTTAATCTACATCCAGAATGGCAATTTAAATTTGCTGAAATTCTTGTTCTTCTAGCTAAAGAATTGGATGTTACGATTTATATTAATTCCCACAGCCCATTATTCATTGAATCAATGGATGCATTTTGCGAATTTTATGATATGCAAGATGATATAAATTATTATTTGACAGAACCTTCCGAAGATGAAGGAAAATATAATTTTGTTAAAATTAACTCAGATGAAATATTTAAAGTCTATGATAATTTAGGAAATGCATATGATTTAATAGACCAGCTCAGATTAAAAAAACGCTTGGGTGAATAAAATGGATAATTTAACAAATAAAGAATTCATTGAGTTTATCAAAAGCCATGAGAAGTTTTTTAAAAGCATAACTGAAATATCTATGAATGATTATGATGAACCATTAATTGAAAATGATTTTAAAATGTATTCACTTGATGAAATGTGTTGGGATTGTAAACTTTTAGAAAAAGCACCTACAACCACTGATGCGCTTTATTATAAGGAACACAATGATGGTAAGTTATCTTTATATTTAATTGAATTTAAATTTCATAATTTCAATAGTCCAAATGCAAAAGATATGTTAGAGCTAATTTCAAAAGATGTTAATGCTGACGGAAATAAGTATAACTGTTTATCTAATACTTATAAGAAATATTTAAGAAAGATAAATAATTATTATGGTGATGAAGTCTTATTTAAATTAGTATTAAAGCCCATAGAATCTTTAAATATTGTCATTCCTGCATTATATGAACAGTATTGTCTTGATAATGATTATCCTATAAAAGATATTAGAAAATTTTTAGAAAATGTAGAAAAGAAATTAATTATTTTTGTAAGTCATTATGATGATAATCCTCATAGGAATAAATCAAAACAAAGGTTGCAATCTATGGATATTGGTTTAAAAAATAATTATGATAGATTGGAGCAGGGAAAGCTAATTGATTCTTACGAAATATATGCAAGATACCAGTTCAATTATTTTTTATTAACTGAAAGAATTAGTTAGTCGATTTATTCATTAACTAATTCATTTAACTCTTTTTTTAATAATCAAATTTTTTAGTAATTATTGAAGTTGTCTTATCAATTTCATTTATATACTTTTTTCATTACTGATTTTTTATAATAAAGATTTATATAAAATAAGTAATAAAATATATAATAATTAATATAATAAAAATGTGATAATGATGAGACATGAACTTTTTGAAGTTGGATCATATGACTATTCCGACTTGGATGAAAGGTTAACCAAACCTGTTGAATGGACTGAAGATGATCTAAAGCTAATAGCTGAAAACTATCGTGGAGGAATTCCA